>NZ_WKCD01000099.1:0-17557 GCF_021606625.1 Pseudomonas sp. PA-4-8C | reverse complement strand
TTGGCTTCGATGAACTGAAGCAACTTGCTGTCGAGAACTGCGTAACTCATTGTTTACCAAGGAGTTTTCCGTTTCGACTGCGCCGGAAGTGGGGCGAATTATAGGCTTCCAGAATCTGCCGTCAACCTTCTTTTTCACATTTCTGTCATATAGGTCAAAAAAGCCCCAATGACGCAAAGGCCGGCCCCAAGGGGCCGGCCTTCTACCTACCGAGCCTTACAGACTAGGAAAGGCGAATTGCGACGCTTCATGGCTGGCCCGTTGCGGCCAACGCTGGGTGATCGCCTTGCGACGGGTATAGAAACGCACCCCGTCCGGACCATAGGCATGCAAATCGCCAAACAGCGAACGTTTCCACCCGCCAAAGCTGTGATACGCAACCGGCACTGGCAGCGGCACGTTAACGCCCACCATGCCGACTTCAATCTCATCACAGAACAGACGCGCCGCTTCACCGTCACGGGTGAAGATGCAAGTACCGTTGCCGTATTCATGCTCGTTGATCAGCTGCATCGCCGCTTCCAGGCTATCCACCCGCACTACGCATAGCACCGGCCCAAAGATCTCTTCTTTATAGATACGCATCTGCGGGGTGACGCGGTCAAACAAGCTACCGCCAAGGAAGAATCCTTGCTCATGCCCGGCAACACTCAAGCCACGGCCATCAACCACCAACTCGGCACCCGCCGACACACCGTCTTCTATATAACCACTGACTTTGTCCCGCGCCTGCCCCGTCACCAACGGGCCCATATCCAGCCCGCAAGAAGTGCCCGCACCAATCTTCAACGCCTTGACCTGCGGCACCAGCTTGGCGATCAACGCATCCGCCACCTGATCGCCCACGCACACCGCCACCGAGATCGCCATGCAACGCTCACCGCAGGAACCATAAGCTGCGCCCATCAGGGCACTCACCGCGTTATCCAGGTCTGCATCCGGCATCAGCACCGCGTGATTCTTCGCCCCGCCCAGCGCCTGCACACGCTTGCCACGTTTGGTCGCTTCGGAATAGATGTACTCGGCAATCGGCGTCGAGCCTACAAAACTCAAGGCTTTGACTTCCGGCGCTTCGATCAGCGCATCCACCGCGCCCTTGTCGCCATGCACCACACTGAGCACGCCTTTAGGCAGCCCGGCTTCCTGCAACAGCTGCGCGATCAACAACGTCGAACTCGGGTCGCGCTCTGAAGGTTTAAGGATGAAACAGTTACCGCAGACGATCGCCAGCGGGTACATCCACAACGGCACCATCGCCGGGAAGTTGAACGGGGTGATACCCGCCACCACGCCCAACGGCTGGAAGTCCGACCACGCATCGATGTTCGGCCCTACGTTGCGGCTGTATTCACCCTTGAGAATCTCCGGTGCCGAGCACGCGTATTCCACGTTCTCGATCCCACGCTTGAGCTCACCCGCTGCGTCTTCCAAGGTCTTGCCATGTTCTTCGCTGATCAACTGCGAGATCCGTGCTTCGTTCTGCTCCAGCAATTGCTTGAAACGGAACATCACTTGGGCACGCTTGGCTGGCGGCGTATTGCGCCAGGCCGGAAACGCAGCCTTGGCCGAATCAATCGCCTGTTGAATGGTTTCACGACTGGCCAACGGCACCTGGTGAATCACCTGGCCGGTAGACGGGTTATAGACGTCGGCACTACGACCGCTGTCGTTGACCAGTTCACCGTTGATCAAATGCTGGATAAGGCTCATGCAGGGCTCCTGAAAAATTGTTCTATATAGAAGGAGAAATCAGTCGATCTTGTTCAGCACTTCGCCGACCGCGTCAAACAGACGGTCCAGGTCCTGCGGCTTGCTGTTGAAGGTTGGGCCGAACTGCAGGGTGTCACCGCCAAAACGCACATAGAAACCGGCCTTCCACAACGCCATGCCGGCCTCGAATGGGCGCACGATGGCATCCCCATCGCGCGGGGCAATCTGGATCGCACCGGCCAGGCCGTAGTTGCGAATGTCGATCACATTCTTGCTGCCTTTCAAACCGTGCAGCGCATTCTCAAAGTGCGGCGCGACTTCAGCCACGCTCTGCACCAGGTTTTCTTTCTGCAACAGGTCCAATGCCGCCAATCCCGCCGCGCAAGCCACCGGGTGCGCCGAGTAGGTGTAGCCGTGGGGGAATTCCACGGCGTATTCCGGCGTCGCCTGGTTCATGAAGGTCTGGTAGATCTCGCTGCTGGCAATCACCGCGCCCATCGGGATAGCGCCGTTGGTGACTTGCTTGGCGATGCACATCAGGTCCGGGGTCACGCCGAAGCTGTCGGCACCGAACATCGAGCCGGTGCGGCCAAAGCCTGTGATCACTTCGTCAAACACCAACAGGATATTGTGCTGGTCGCAAATTTCGCGCAGGCGCTTGAGATAACCCTGCGGTGGCACCAATACGCCAGCGGAACCGGCCATCGGCTCGACAAACACGGCGGCGATGTTCGACGCGTCATGCAGCTCGATCAGCTTGAGCAACTCATCGGCCAAGGCAATACCACCCTGCTCCGGCATACCCCGGGAGAAGGCATTGCTGGCCAGCAAGGTGTGAGGCAGATGGTCAACATCCATCATCGCCTGGCCAAACAGCTTACGGTTACCGTTCACACCGCCCAGGCTGGTACCGGCGATGTTCACGCCGTGGTAACCCCGGGCGCGACCAATCATCTTGGTCTTGGTGGCCTGGCCTTTCAGGCGCCAGTAGGCCCGCACCATTTTCACCGCTGTATCGGCGCATTCAGAGCCCGAATCGGTAAAGAACACATGATTGAGGTTGCCTGGGGTCAGGTCGGTGATCTTTTCCGCCAACTGGAAGGACAACGGATGACCGTACTGAAAGCCTGGGGAGTAGTCCAAGGTGCCCAATTGCTTGGCGACCGCTTCCTGGATTTCCTTGCGCGTATGCCCGGCGCCACAGGTCCACAGGCCCGACAACGAATCATAGACCTTGCGCCCCTTGTCATCGGTCAACCAGCTACCTTCAGCGGCCACGATCAGGCGAGGATCACGCTGGAAGTTGCGGTTGGCGGTGTAAGGCATCCAGTGCGCATCCAGCTTCAATTGGCTGGCCAGGGACGATGGGGCGTTTTCGGGCATGTTCATCAGCAAAACCTCGCAGGGCAAAAGGCAGCGTCGGGATTGAAAAAGCGTTGTTGCAGCTAAATTGCCACGGGGATAAAGTCGGTGAAATCCAACTCTTCTAACCTTCAGTCAGGACTTCACTAAACTATGAGCAGCCGTCGTCCCGACCCTTTGGCACAAGTCAGTGACTTCGATATTCGCCTGCTGCGCATCTTTCGCAGCGTGGTGGAGTGCGGCGGCTTCTCGGCAGCGGAAACCGTCCTTGGCATCGGGCGCTCGGCCATCAGCCAGCAGATGAGCGACCTTGAACAACGGCTCGGGCTGAGGCTCTGCCAACGCGGCCGCGCCGGGTTCTCTCTGACAGAAGAAGGCCGCGAGGTTTATCAATCTGCCCTGCAACTGCTGAGTGCCCTGGAAAGTTTTCGCACCGAGGTCAACGGCCTGCACCAACATTTGCGCGGAGAGTTGATCATTGGCCTCACCGACAACCTGGTGACCCTGCCCCATATGCGCATCACCCACGCATTGGCGCAGTTGAAGGAACGCGGCCCGGACGTGCAGATCCAGATCCGCATGATCGCCCCCAATGAAGTGGAGCAAGGCGTACTCGACGGTCGCCTGCATGTCGGTGTGGTGCCCCAGGCCAGCGCACTGTCGGGCCTGGAATACCAGCCGCTGTACAGCGAACGCTCCTTGCTCTATTGCGCGGTCGGCCACCCGCTGTTTTACGCCGACAACAAGCAACTCGACGACGAACGCATTGACAGCCAGGACGCCATCGCCCCCACCTTCCGCTTGCCCGCGGAGATCCAGGCCCATTACCAGGCGCTCAACTGCACCGCCAGCGCCTCAGACCGTGAAGGCATGGCGTTCCTGATTCTCACCGGGCGCTATATCGGCTACTTGCCCGATCATTACGCCAGCCTGTGGGTACAACAAGGCCGACTGCGTGCGCTGAAACCGGCTACACGTTTTTACGATTTGAGCCTGGCATCGGTCACGCGCAAGGGTCGTCGCCCTCATTTGGTGCTGGAAAGTTTCCTCGAAAGCCTGGCTGCCACCCGCTAATTCGGGCCTTGCACAAAAAGCTGAGCACATGGACAGCTTTTTGCAAGGACTCAAGGACCTTGAACCGTCCGCCTTGAGTTGACCCGCCATGCCCCCAGAATCCTCCAGCCCCAGCGACCTGATCTACGGCCTCAACGACCGGCCGAAACCACTGCCCGCTCTCCTCGCGGCGCTGCAACATGTACTGGCGGCGTTCGTCGGCATCATTACGCCGCCGCTGATTATTGGCTCCACCCTCGGCCTCACCGCTCACCTGCCCTACCTGATCAGCATGGCGTTGATGGTTTCCGGCGTAGGCACCTTTATCCAGGCACGCAGGCCGTTTGGCATCGGTGCCGGTATGATCTGCCTGCAAGGCACCAGCTTTGCGTTTCTCGGCGCGGTGTTGTCAGCAGGCTTTCTGGTCAAGCAACGCGGTGGCAGCCCGGAAGACATTCTGGCGATGATCTTCGGCGTGTGCTTCTTCGGCGCGGCAGTGCAGATCGTATTGAGCCGCTTTATCGGCCAGCTGCGCCGCGTGATCACACCGCTGGTGACCGGCATTGTGATTACGCTGATCGGCATCAGCCTGATCAAAGTGGGCATCACCGACCTCGGCGGCGGTTTCAATGCACCGGACTTCGGCGCCCCCGCCAACCTGGCGCTGGGCCTGTTCGTGGTACTGACGATCATCCTGCTCAACCGCTCGAACACGCCCTGGGTACGTTTGTCGGCCATCATCATCGGCCTGGCCCTGGGCAGCCTGGCGGCGTGGTTCAGCGGCAAACTGATTCCCCAGGCGTTGCCTGACTTGCCATTGGTCAGCCTGCCTACACCATTCCGCTTTGGTTTCAACTTCGACTGGAGCGCCTTCCTGCCGATTGCGTTGATTTATCTGATCAGCAGCATCGAAACCGTCGGCGATCTCACCGCCAATTGCATGATTGCCCGCCAGCCCATCAGCGGCCCTTCTTATATAAGCCGGCTCAAGGGCGGCGTGCTCGGCGATGGGGTGAGCTGCATGATCGCCGCCACTTTCAGCGCCTTCCCCAACACCACGTTTGCCCAGAACAATGGCGTGATCCAACTCACCGGCGTGGCCAGCCGTTATGTCGGTTTATACATCGGCGTGTTGCTGTTCTGTCTGGGCCTGTTTCCGCTGATCGGCGCTGTACTGCAGCAGATCCCCAAGCCGGTACTGGGCGGCGCCACCCTCGTGATGTTCGGCAGCGTGGCCGCGGCAGGCGTGCGCATCCTCGCCCAGGCGCCGCTGGACCGACGCAGCATGCTGATCATCGCCACCTCGTTCGGCGTTGGCCTGGGTATCGCCGCGCAACCCAACCTGCTGCACCTGATGCCGACTCTGGTGCAGAACCTGTTCGACTCCGCCATCACCAGCGGCGGCATCACCGCCATTGTGTTGTGCCTGTTACTGCCGGAGGCCAAGGCAAGTACCGCCGCCGCAAACCACAACCCGGAACGCGACAGCCTGGAACCGCTTTGACGGTTTTATTGCATCAGGACTTGTCTGAGGCTTGAGGGTGGGTTATCTGTGCACACGTCGTCTCTATCGATCAGCACGGAAACCTCCATGAGCCTCGAAGTTCCTGCCCACAGCAACCACGCCGGTAAACCCGCCAGCCGCATTCGGCAAAAGAACGAACAAGCGATTCTCCAGGCTGCTGAAGATGAATTCGCGCGTCATGGCTACAAAGGCACCAGCATGAACACCATCGCTGCCAGTGCCGGGCTGCCCAAGGCCAACTTGCACTACTATTTCACCAACAAGCTGGGCCTGTACGTCGCGGTGCTGAGCAATATCCTCGAACTGTGGGACAGCACCTTCAACGCGCTGACCGCCGAAGATGACCCGGCCGTGGCGCTCGCTCGCTACATCCGCACCAAGATGGAGTTCTCGCGCCGCCAACCCCAAGCCTCGCGGATCTTCGCCATGGAGATCATCAGCGGCGGCCAATGCCTCACTGAATATTTCGGCCAGGACTATCGGGCCTGGTTCAGTGGCCGTGCCGCGGTGTTCCAGGCCTGGATCGACGCTGGCAAAATGGACCCCGTCGACCCCGTGCACCTGATCTTCCTGCTGTGGGGCAGCACCCAGCACTACGCTGACTTCGCCACCCAGATCTGCCGTGTTACCGGTCGCACCAAGCTGACCAAGCAGGACATGGAAGATGCTGGCACCAACCTGATCCATATCATTCTCAAAGGCTGCGGCATCAAGCCAGCCCTATAAACGAAGCAATTTATGTCTTTTACGCTCACCGGCTTTTGCGAGTTTCGTGAAGAAATACGCAAAAGTCGCTTTATCACCTTGGCGGCGCCGATTACCAGCCCGCAGGACGCCCAAGCGTTTTTCGAGCAGCACAGCGACCTCAACGCCACGCACAACTGCTGGGCCTGGAAGCTGGGCGATCAATACCGCAGCAGCGATGACGGCGAACCCGGAGGCACCGCCGGGCGCCCGATTCTTGCGGCCATCGAGGCCCAGGGCTTTGATCAGGTGGCCGTCTTGGTGATCCGCTGGTACGGCGGCATTCAACTGGGCACGGGTGGATTGGCCCGGGCCTATGGCGGCGGGGCCAATAAATGCCTGCAGAATGCCGAACGCATCGAGCTGATCAGCCGCGTCCCCCTGCGTTGCGCCTGCGGGTTCTCCGAACTGAACCTGGTGAAGCTGCGTGTCGCTGAACTCGGCGGGCTTTTGGTGGAAGAAACCTTCACCGCCAACGGCGTAGAGCTGCAGCTCGCCCTGGGGGAGGCGCACATCGACACCCTGCAAACCCAGCTCGCCGACCTGAGCCGTGGGCGCATCCTGCTCGAACGCTGAAACTGCTACTGTTATGCGCTGAACTCCCTGAACCGCGATTTCAAAGGAAGCCTTTCATGTCTACGCCAAAAACCGCACTGATCATCGGCGACTCGCGCGGGCTGGGCCTTGGCCTGGTCAAGCAACTGCTCCAGGACGGCTGGGACGTGACCGCGACCGTGCGCGACCCGAACAAGGCCGATGCCCTGAAAGCCGTGGGGCCGGTGCAGATCGAGAAGTTGGATATGGACGATCAGCAAGCCGTGATCGCCCTGGCCCAACGCCTGAAAGACCGTACCTTCGACCTGCTGTTCGTCAACGCCGGCGTCAAGGGCCCGGCCAACCAGGAACCCGGCCACGCGACCCTGGCGGAAGTCGGCCAGTTGTTCTTCACCAACGCCGTGGCGCCGATCAACCTGGCCCAGCGTTTTGTCGGGCAGATCCGCAAAGACACCGGCGTGCTGGCCTTCATGAGTTCGGTACTGGGCAGCGTGACCATTCCCGACGGCTCGGACCTGGCGCTGTACAAGGCCAGCAAAGCCGCGCTCAATTCGATGACCAATAGCTTTATCACGCAACTGGGCGAGCCCAAGCCGACGGTGCTGTCGCTGCATCCGGGCTGGGTGAAGACCGACATGGGCGGCGAAAACGCCCACATCGACGTCGAGACCAGCGTGCGCGGCCTGGTGGACCAGGTAAATGCCTACACCGGCAAAGGCGGCCATCACTTCGTCGACTACAAAGGCGACACCATCGCCTGGTAATCCCCAAACTGTAGGAGCGAGCTTGCTCGCGAAGAACGCCCAGGCAACGCGTTAAACCAGACAGCCCGCGTCATCGTTGACGATTTTCGCGAGCAAGCTCGCCCCCACAGAGGTAAACTGCCCACCTCGCCCTTCCCGGCGACCCTGGATCAGCAGACAGGGCAACACTGAGCTGGCAAACCTGAACCCATCATTCAGAGGAGCCGGCCAATGCCTGCGACCCGTATCTGGTTAAAAAACCCCCTCGCGATTTTCACTGCCAATGGCCTCGATGCCCGTGGCGGCCTGGTGCTGCAAGACGGTGTCATCACCGAAGTGCTGGCCCAAGGGCAAGCGCCTGCACAACCCTGCGCGCAGGTGTTCGATGCCCGCGAGCATGTGGTGCTGCCTGGGCTGATCAATACACACCACCACTTCTATCAAACCCTGACCCGCGCCTGGGGCCCGGTGGTCAACCAGCCGCTGTTTCCCTGGCTGAAAACCCTGTACCCGGTATGGGCGCGGCTCACGCCGGAAAAACTCGCCCTGGCCAGCAAAGTCGCCTTGGCTGAACTGCTGCTCTCGGGCTGCACCACGGCGGCCGATCACCACTACCTGTTCCCCGATGGTTTGGAAAACGCCATTGATGTGCAGGTCGAGACCGTGCGCGAACTGGGCATGCGCGCCATGCTCACCCGCGGTTCCATGAGCCTGGGCGAAGCCGATGGCGGCCTGCCGCCGCAGCAAACCGTGCAGCAAGGCCAAGTGATCCTCGACGACAGCCAGCGCCTGATCCGCGAATATCACCAGCGCGGTGACGGCGCGCAGATCCAGATCGCCCTGGCGCCGTGCTCGCCGTTTTCCGTCACCCCCGAAATCATGCAAGCCAGTGCCGAGCTGGCCAACCAGTTGGACGTGCGCCTGCACACCCACTTGGCGGAAACCCTCGATGAGGAAGATTTCTGCCTGCAACGCTTCGGGCTGCGTACCGTGGATTACCTCGACAGCGTCGGCTGGCTTGGCCCGCGCACCTGGCTGGCCCACGGCATTCACTTCAACCCGGACGAAATCGAGCGCCTGGGCGCCGCCGGCACCGGCATCTGCCATTGCCCAAGCTCGAATATGCGCCTGGCCTCCGGCATCTGCCCTACCCTGGACCTGCTTGCCGCCGGCGCCCCCATCGGCTTGGGTGTGGACGGCTCGGCCTCCAACGACGCCTCGAACATGATCCTTGAAGCGCGTCAGGCCCTGTACATCCAGCGCCTACGTTATGGCGCGGAAAAGATCACCCCCGAAGGCGTATTGGGCTGGGCCACCAAGGGCTCGGCACAGTTGCTGGGGCGCACGGACATTGGCGAGTTGGCCGTAGGCAAACAGGCGGATCTGGCACTGTTCAAGCTCGATGAACTGCGCTTCTCCGGCAGCCATGACCCCATCTCCGCGCTGCTGCTGTGCGGCGCGGATCGGGCAGACCGGGTGATGATTGGTGGCAAGTGGCGGGTGATCGACGGCCAAGTCGAAGGCCTGGACCTCAAGGGCTTGATCGCCGATCACAGCCAGGCAGCGCGCCAGTTGATCGCGGGAACCTAAGCCAGGCACCAATCAAAAATGTGGGAGCGAGCAAGCCCGCTCCCACCTTGGAACTGCGGCACCTTTCAAATCGGGTTAAAGCCCCAACAGCGACAGCATGATAAAAGTCGCAAACAACACAAAATGCGTCATCCCTTCTATCGCATTGGTTTCACCATCGTTGAGATTGATCGCGCTGACGATCAGGGTGATAAACACCATCACCGTTTGCACCGGCGTCATCGCCATCTGGAACGGCTGCCCGGTATAGAGCGCCATGGCTTCCATCACCGGCACCGTCAGAATCACCGTAGACAACGAAGCCCCCAGCGCGATGTTGACCACCGACTGCATGCGGTTGGCCAACGCGGCGCGCAGTGCCGTGAGGATTTCCGGCGCGGCCGAAATAGCCGCCACCACAATCGCGGTAATCACCGGCGGTGCGCCTGTGCCTTCCAGGCCCAGGTCGAGGGTCTTTGACATCACCTCGGCCAACGCGCCAATCACGATCACCCCAAACACCAGGGTCGCAATGGAAAACGTCAGGCTGACAGACGGCGCGTGCTCGTCTTCAGGCTGTTTCTTGCGGCGTTTTTCCGGGTAGCTGTAGCTGAAAAAATAACTGTGCGGCCCCACCTGCATGCGCAAAAACAAGGTGTAAAGCACCACCATCGCGCCAATGGTGAAGGCCGAGTAAATTTTCCAGTCGGCTTCGGGGATAAATTCCGGCACCACCATCGACACACCCATGGCGGTAAGGATCATCACGCTGTAGGTGCGCGCCGAGTCATCGTTGTAGGACTGTTCGCCATGCTTGATACCGCCCATCAGCGCAGCCAGGCCGAGGATGCCGTTGATATCCAGCATCACCGCCGAGTAAATGGTGTCGCGCACCAAAGTGGGGGATGGCTCGTTGCTCATCATGATCGCCAGGATCACCACTTCCACCAATACGGCGGCGAGGGTCAGGATCATGGTGCCGTAGGGGTCGCCGACTTTTTCCGCCAACTGCTCGGCGTGATGGGCCACGCGCATCGATGCCATCACGATAAACGCGATCAGCGCAAAGCCGGCCAGCAGCGCAACCAGTTGGCCGCTGTGGAGCATCCAGTGTTCCAGCGGGTAGGCGGCGATGGCGGCAATCAGCGCCAGCAGCATGAATTTTTCTTGCTTGAGGGATGTGAGCATTCCGGGCCTTTTCGTACAACAAATCAGTCTTTGATGGGGTACAGACTGCGCCGAGCCGCTAACGTTTCGTTACACCTTAGTTCAGGCCGCCCTTGCGTGAGTGACAGAAATACTCTCCTGCTGGTCAGGTTTTGCCGATTATTTCAGCCATGGCCTGTAGAATGCCGCCATTGCACCTGATGAGATTTTAAAAATGTACGATTGGCTCAACGCCCTGCCCAAGGCTGAATTGCACCTGCACCTGGAAGGCTCGCTGGAGCCTGAGCTGCTGTTCGCCCTGGCCGAGCGCAACAAGATTGCGCTGCCATGGAACGACGTCGAAACCCTGCGCAAGGCCTACGCCTTCAACAACCTGCAAGAGTTTCTCGACCTGTATTACAAGGGCGCCGATGTACTGCGCACATCCCAGGACTTCTACGACCTGACCTGGGCCTACCTGCTGCGCTGCAAAGCCCAGAACGTGATCCACACCGAACCCTTCTTCGACCCGCAAACCCACACCGACCGTGGCGTGCCGTTCGAAGTGGTGCTCAACGGCATCGCCGCTGCACTCAAAGACGGCGAGCAGCAACTGGGCATCACCAGCGGTTTGATCCTCAGCTTCCTGCGCCACCTGAGCGAAGACGAAGCGCAGAAAACCCTCGACCAGGCGCTGCCGTTCCGTGACGCGTTCGTGGCCGTGGGCCTGGACAGTTCGGAAATGGGCCACCCACC
Source organism: Pseudomonas sp. PA-4-8C (assembly GCF_021606625.1). NCBI lineage: Bacteria > Pseudomonadati > Pseudomonadota > Gammaproteobacteria > Pseudomonadales > Pseudomonadaceae > Pseudomonas > Pseudomonas sp. PA-4-8C. The sequence continues at coordinate 6,394 of NZ_WKCD01000099.1, read as the reverse complement.
GAGCAAGTTCCAGCGCGTGTTCGACCGTGCCCGTCACGAAGGCTTTTTGACCGTGGCCCACGCCGGTGAAGAAGGCCCGCCCGAGTACATCTGGGAAGCCATCGACCTGCTGAAAATCCAGCGCATCGACCATGGCGTGCGCGCCATCGAAGATGAGCGCTTGATGCAGCGCATCATCGACGAGCAGATCCCGTTGACCGTGTGCCCGCTGTCCAACACCAAGCTCTGCGTGTTCGACGACATGGCCCAGCACAACATCCTCGACATGCTCGAACGTGGCGTGAAGGTTACAGTGAACTCGGATGACCCGGCGTACTTCGGCGGTTACGTCACCGAGAACTTCCATGCGCTGCACACCAGCCTGGGCATGACCCAGGACCAGGCCAAACGCCTGGCACAGAACAGCCTGGATGCGCGGCTCGTGAAGCCATAACTGAATAGACCTGGACTCAAACTGTGGGAGCTGGCTTGCCTGCGATAGCGGTGTATCAGCCAGCCTCTTATTACCTGACCTACCGCTATCGCGGGCAAGCCCGGCTCCCACATTGACCCCATCAGCTTCAAGCCTGTGTGAGTTCTTCCAAGGTCTTGCCCTTGGTCTCCATCCCAAACACCCACACCACCAGCGCCGCCACCGCAAAGCACAGCGCGCCCAAGGCAAATACCCCGCCCTGCCCGGTTATCGGGAACACCAGCCCGGTCACCAACGGCCCGAGCAACGAGCCAACCCGCCCAATCGCCGACGCAAACCCCGAGCCGGTCGCACGTGCCGAGGTGGGATACAACTCCGGCGTGTAGGTGTACAGCACCGCCCACATGCCAAACAGGAAGAACTGCATCAACAACCCCGAGGTGATCAGCAGGCCCACGTTGCCGCCAAACACTGCGCTCTGCCCATACAGAAACGCCATCACCCCGCCGCCCAATAAGGTCACCACGCACACGGGCTTGCGCCCCCAGCGCTCGACCAACCACGCGGCCATCAAAAAGCCTGGGATCCCGCCCAGGGAAATGATCACCGTGTAATACACCGACTGGGTCACGGCAAAACCCGATTGCTGCAACAACGCACTCAACCACGACGTCAGCCCGTAGAACCCAAGCAGGGCGAAGAACCACACACTCCAGATCATCATCGTGCGTTGGCGGTACTGCGCCGACCACAGTTGCTGGAACGCGGAGAAAAACGTCCCCGGCGCACTCTCGATCCGTGGCAGGGCAATCGGCTCCGGCAAGTCGGCGCGGCCCAGGGAATCGCGCACTTTCTGCTCGATGCCCAGCAAGACCTTGTCCGCCGCCTCATGGCGCCCAGCCTGTTCCAGCCAACGCGGCGACTCCGGGATAAAGAAACGGATGGCCAGCACAAACACCGCCGGTATCGCCAACACCAGGAAGATGTCGCGCCAGCCAATCACCGGCAACAAGAAGTAAGACAACACGCCCGCCGCCACAAAACCCAATGGCCAGAAACCATCCATCAAGGCGATGTAACGTCCACGTCGCTTGGCCGGTATCAGCTCCGACAGCATCGACTGGGCAATGGGAAACTCCATACCCATGCCAATGCCCAGCAAGATCCGGAACAACGTCAGTGTCTCCACCGTTTGCGCCGTGGAACACAGGTAGCTCGCCAGGCCCCAGAGTACGATGCTCCACTGGAACACCGGTTTACGCCCAAAGCGATCAGCAAGCATCCCGGACAGCGAAGCGCCCACTACCATGCCGAAAAAACTCGAACTGGCCAGCAACCCGGCCTGGGCCGTGCTCAGGCCAAACTCGGTTTTGATCGAGCCCAACAGGAAGGTCATCATCGCCAGGTCCATGGAGTCGAAAAAAAACGCCAGGGCGATGATGATGAAAATGATTCGGTGGTAACCGCTGATGGGCAACCGTTCCAGGCGTTCCGCCGCGCTATAACCCTGCCTACCCATGCTGCACCCCTCGTATGAAAAATCCACCTTACGAGTGTGCGACATCGTTTGCGCCGGCTATTGCTGGATGCGACCTGACAACACCTGAGAACGACGCCAACTCCTGTAGGAGCGAGCTCGCTCGCGAAGATCGTTAACGATAACGCGGGGCATCTGCATAAAACGGCGCACTCACGTTTTTCGCGAGCACGCTCGCTCCTACAGTTTGGCGATGCGGGTTATGTGCTCAAGCCCTACATCAGTGACAGACAAGGCCCGAGATTCGTTGATCACGCTGATCCAGTTCGCCTGCAAAAACAGCTGCATCAAGCCCGCTCCCAACGCACCGCCCAGGTGGGGTTGTTGCTGGCTCCAGTCGAAGCAGTCGCAGGCCAGCGGCGTTGCCAGTGCCTGAGTGAAAATGCCCAGTTCCGCCAACGCCTGCACACCCTTGGGCGTCACTTCGGTACGCGGCTCATGGCGCTCGATCCATCCGGCCTCCAGCATCCGTTGATACAGCTGCGCCGCCAGCTCGCCGCCGAGGTGGCCGTGGCACCAGCGGGCGCGGCGCAGCAACGGCGGTGCCCGCAGCGCCGGCGGCAACACATCCGGAGTGCTGCGGGCCGCGCTGGCCATGGTGGTGCTGGCCAACGCATCGATGGCGGCGCTGACATCGGCGGCCGCTACCCGAAACAGGCGCTGGCCCCGCCGCGCTTCGATCCGCAACAGGCCGCTGCCGGTCAGCCGCGCCAAATGCGCATTGGCTGACGCTGGCGACAACTCGGCCAGAGCCGCCAGTTCTTCTGAAGACTTCGCCGAACCGTCCATCAAGGCCCAGAGCATGGCCGTGCGTTTAGGCTCGGCGAGCAAGCTGGCGATCTGACTGATGCAAGGTGCTGCTCCCATGTATTCACTCCCTGTTAAACCATTTTTTCTGCTGCGGTTGACGCCCAAGTATAGGTGCGCAGGCCATAGGCTCCGCGGCGTCTGACAATGCAGATCAGGACAGGATATGAGTGAAACTTCCGAGCGTGGCGCAGGCTATTGCCGAGAACCCATTCACCCCGGTCGCTGCGCGGTCAATGTCGCACAACGGGACACGAGCATGTCCCGCAGCAGATTGATGGGTTTACTCAATTGCGCACGGTGGGCGCACAGCAAGTTGAGCGGGGTGCGCTCGCCCTGCAGTTCCGGCAGGATCAAACGCAAGCGCCCGGCCAACACATCGGTGCTCACATCCAGCCACGACTTGTAGGCGATGCCCATGCCCGCCACCGCCCAGCGGCGCACCACATCAGCGTCATCGCTGAAGCGATCGCCGCTGACCGTCAGGCTTACGTGGCGCTTGCCATCGTAAAAACCCCAGTGGTCGTGGACGCGGCTGCCGAGCATGTACAGCAGGCAATTGTGCTGGGCCAATTGTTCCAGATGCCGCGGCTCGCCATGCCGGGCGAGGTAACTGGGCGCAGCGCAGAGCACGCGAATATTGTCCGGGGCGATGGGCAGCGCAATCAGGCTGGAGTCTTCGGGTTCGCCGTAGCGCAGGGCAATGTCCACGGGCTGGCGGAACAGGTCGGCGATGCGATCACCAAGCAACAGGCGCACGTTCAGTTGCGGATGCTCCTGCTGGAACGCATCCAGCCACGGCAACAGTTGGTTGCGACCAAAATCCGAGGGTGCGGACAATTGCAGCACACCACTGACGTGATCCTGGCCACTGGCCAATAGGCGCCGCCCTTCATCCAGCGCGCTCAGTGACGCCCGCGCATACTCCAGGAAGCCCTCGCCTTCGGCCGTCAGGCGCAGGCTGCGGGTGGAACGTGCCAGCAAGCGCGTACCCAGTTGCTGTTCGATCCGCTTGAGCGCGGCGCTGGCCACCGCCGGCGACAGGTCCATGACCCGCGCCGCGGCCGACAGGCTGCCCAAGTCCGCCGCCCGCACAAACAACTGTAAATCATCAAAACGCAGCATGCATTCCTGTCCATTATCAATATTTGGTTGAAACAGCCTGCTGTTTTAGCCGCTTTTATCGGCGTGGGAAATAGCCAATCATCTGCCCATCCCGTTAGCCCGTGCCAGGAGTCGACTATGTCCACCGCTTTTAATGTCATCGCCACGCTGATCGCCAAACCCGGCCAGCACGCCACACTGGAAACCCTGCTGCGCGGCCTGCTGGAACCGACCCGCCTGGAAGCCGGTTGCGAGCAGTACGACCTGCACCAGGACCTGCAACACCCCGAGACCTTCTACATGCTCGAGCGCTGGAGCGATGACGCGGCGCTGGCCGACCACGACCAGAGCGCGCATATCCAGAGCTTTCGCGCCAAGGCCGCCGATGTGATCGAACACTTCGAACTCAAGCGCCTGAAATTTCTCGCCTGATCCCGCCTTTTTTCTGTAGGAGCGAGCTTGCTCGCGAAAACCTAAAGACCGACGCGTTAAACCAGAAACACCGCGTCATCGTTAACGCTTTTCGCGAGCAAGCTCGCTCCTACCTTGACCGTATTCACTTGGAGTCATCATGAAAGCCATCGCCTACTACGCCTCACTGCCGATCAACGATCCAAAATCCCTGCAAGACATCGAATTACCAGCCCCCGAGGCCGGCCCCCGTGACCTGTTGGTGGAAGTCAAAGCCATCTCGGTCAACCCGGTGGACACCAAAGTGCGCCAGAACGTCGCCCCGGAAAATGGCGCCGCCAAAGTGCTGGGTTGGGACGTGGCGGGTGTGGTCAAGGCGGTCGGCAGTGATGTGACGTTGTTCAAGGCCGGCGACAAGGTGTACTACGCCGGTTCCCTGGTACGCCCAGGCGGCAACAGCGAACTGCACACCGTGGATGAACGCATCGTCGGCTATATGCCCAAGAGCCTGGGGTTTGCCGAAGCGGCCGCATTGCCGCTGACCGCCATCACCGCGTGGGAGCTGTTGTTCGAACGTTTGCAGGTGGCTGAAGGCAAAGACGATCAAGGCCAGAGCCTGCTGATCGTCGGCGCTGCCGGTGGTGTGGGGTCGATCCTGACTCAACTGGCTAACCAGCTCACGGCGCTGAAGGTCATCGGCACCGCCTCACGCCCCGAGACCCAGGCATGGGCCAAGGCCCTGGGCGCACACCTGGTGATCGACCACAGCCAGCCGCTGAGCGAAGCGTTGAAACAGGCCGGGCACGGGCATGTCACCCACGTTGCCAGCCTGACCCAGACCGAGCATCACCTGGACCAACTGGTCGAAGCGCTGCAACCCCAAGGCAAGCTGGCGTTGATCGACGATCCCAAGGCCCTGGATGTGAGCAAGCTCAAGCGCAAGAGCCTGTCGCTGCACTGGGAGTTCATGTACACCCGTTCGATGTTCGAGACGCCAGACATGATCGAGCAGCACAACCTGCTCAACCGCGTGGCCGAACTGATCGACGCCGGCATCCTGAAAACCACGGTAGGCGAGCACTTCGGCGTGATCAATGCGGCGAACCTGCGCCGCGCCCACGCCCTGCTGGAAAGCGGCAAGGCCAAGGGCAAGATCGTGCTGGAAGGGTTCTGAAAAAACGGCTGTCAGCGTCGTCCGTTATCTACGTAGGTAATGGACGACACCATTAGTCCGAGAGTTGATCCTTGTCATCTTTATGAGCCCGTTCAGGTTTATATTGGCCGCCTTTGCCACGATTCTTTTACGTGAGGAAGTCAGCAATGAAAATCCTGATAAAAGCGTTAGCAAAATCCCCAGGCAGCCAATGGCAAGTTCGTCTCGACGGCGAGGCCATCAACTTTCGCAGTGAGGCCGAGGCCCGCGCTTTTGCCGACACGCTGCAAGCCCGGATCCAGGCGCCCCATCGCTTCCCTCTCAACCAGCAACGTTCCGCTGGCTGAGACCAACTTCAGACCTGCGCCTGTACGGCCCTTGCCCGTTGCAGGCGCTGAGTCGCCATGGCAATGGTCACCGCCAGCACACCGCATAGGCTGATGACCATGGCCATCGGCATCGCCGTGCCGTCGTGCAACACGCCGACCAACGACGCCGCGCCTGCCGCCACACCGAACTGAATGCAACCGAGCAACGCCGACGCGCTGCCGGCCCGAGCGCCCTGCCCGCTCATGGCACAGGCCGAGGTATTCGGCAAAATACAGCCCAGGCTGGCGATACAGATAAACAGCGGCACCAACAACGGCCATAGCGCCTCGGTACGCAACGCGGCAATCCCCAACAGCGTCAACGCCGCCGCCACGTACACCCACACAGTGCGCGACAGCAAAAACGCCGGGCCGCGCTTGGCCAGCAAGCGTGCGTTCAGTTGCGCCACCAGGATAAAGCCCGCGGCGTTGGAGCCGAACAACCAGCCGTAATGCTCGGCCGGCACGCCATAGAGCTTGATAAACACGAAGGGGGAGCCGGCGATGTAGGCAAACATCCCGGCAATCGAGATGCCGCCGGTCAAGGCATAACCCAGGTACACCCGGTCTGACAGTAGCGAGCCGTAGCGGCGCAACGAGCC
>NZ_WKCD01000098.1:0-17878 GCF_021606625.1 Pseudomonas sp. PA-4-8C | reverse complement strand
AGCCGGCCTGGCGCATGCCGCCGCGGACCATCTTGCGCAAGCGCCGAGCCTTGGCGATCAGCGCCGGCGAGCCACACAGCACCGAGCCGACCGGCGCGCCGAGGCCCTTGGACAGGCACACCGACACCGAATCGAAATGCTGGGCGATTTCTCGCGCATCCACGCCCAGCTTGACCGCCGCGTTGTAGAGGCGCGCACCATCCAGGTGCAGGGCCAGGCCATGCTCGTGGGTAAATGCACGGGCCTTGGCCAGGTAATCCAGCGGCAGCACTTTGCCCTGCATGGTGTTTTCCAGCGCCAGCAGGCGTGTGCGGGCGAAGTGGAAGTCGTCGGGCTTGATGGCTTCAAGCACCTGGTTCAGATCAAGGGAGCCATCGGCTTGGACTTCCAGGGGCTGCGGCTGGATCGACCCCAGCACCGCCGCGCCGCCGCCTTCGTATTTGTAGGTGTGGGCCTGCTGGCCGACGATGTATTCCTCGCCGCGCTCACAGTGAGCCATCAACGCCAGCAGGTTGCTCATGGTGCCGGTGGGTACGAACAGCGCCGCGGCAAAGCCCAGGCGCTGGGCCAGTTCGGCCTCCAGGCGATTAACGCTGGGATCTTCGCCGTAAACATCATCGCCACTGACGGCGCTGGCCATCGCGTCGAGCATGCCGGGGGTGGGTTGGGTCACGGTGTCGCTGCGCAGGTCGATCACGGTCATCAAGGGGGCCTCTAACGGAATGGATAAGTCCTTTTGTGTGTGATTACTGCGGGCAAAGCCACGGAATATCAAGCCCCGATTACATTCATTCGAATAACAACCAAACAAACCGATATAAGTTATCGAGACGGCAACCGTGCAGTTTTTGAAAAACCATGTTAAAAACTCTGCGCCGCCAGGGTTCTGGCGGCAACGTTCTCAGGGCGGGGTGCAATTCCCCACCGGCGGTAATTGCACGCAATGTGCATAGCCCGCGAGCGCTTGGCGCCTCGAACTGCTCAGGCAGGACGGCGACAAGGTCAGCAGACCCGGTGTGATCCCGGGGCCGACGGTCATAGTCCGGATGAAGAGAGAACGGGATTGGCACCTAAGGGCCGCGCGCCTGTTTGCGCATGCGTACCCTTAAATCCCATTCGATTCATAACGCCCTGTTTTTTTCTTAAACAGGAGTCAGAACATGCAACCCACCGCAATCGACAGCAAAAGCAAAAACCATCACGGCGAGCGCGTCGCGTTTATCCAGGCCTGCTGGCACAAGGATATTGTCGACCAATCGCGCAAAGGCTTCCTCGCCGAAATGATCGCTCAGGGCTATCAGGAATCGGACATCGACTTCTTCGAAGTCGGCGGCGCCTTTGAAATGCCCCTGCACGCCAAGCTGCTGGCCAAGACCGGCCGCTACGCCGGCATCGTCGCTGCCGCGCTGGTGGTGGACGGTGGTATCTACCGCCACGAATTCGTCGCGCAATCGGTGGTCAGCGGCCTGATGCAAGTGCAGTTGGAGACTGAAGTGCCGGTGTTCTCGGTGTCCCTGACGCCGCATCACTTCCATGCCGGTAGCGAGCACACCACGTTCTTCTACGAGCACTTCGTGCACAAGGGCCAGGAAGCGGCGCGCACCTGCGCCGATACGCTGCACAAGGTGCGCGCGATCCGTCGTAGCGAGCCGCGTGCGGTAGCGGTCTAAATTCAGTGTGGGAGCTGGCTTGCCTGCGATGCAGACACCTGGGTGTATCAGTGATACCTAGGTGTCTGCATCGCAGGCAAGCCAGCTCCCACATTGGACTGAGCCAGACTTGGCTCTCAGGCCAGGCCGGCATCCGTGGTGGGCACGATCAGTATCCCGGCGCGCAAGCCGTTCCTCACCTTAGGGTTGGGGAAGATAATGCGGGCGCCCTCCTCCTCGATCACCCAACGGGTCTTGGCCACGTCTTCGGCCAGCAGGTAGCCCTTTTCCAATTCTGAAAAGTTTTCCACATCTGCGGGCAGGTGCATCAGGAAGGCGTCGCTGTGCTTGATCACTTCCCGCGCAACGGCGAAGAGTTGCAGGCCGTCGAGGTTGCCGGTCTCAGGCTCGTTACCCTCGATGATCTGCTTCAGACGCGCTTCCAGGCGCGACACGTTTACACCGTCGTTCTGCCCGAACGGGCGCGCCTTGCCCAACTCCAGGGTGAACGCCTCGGCGCCGAGTTGCTCATAGGTAAACGCGGTGAAGGTAATCGAGGTTTTGTTCTGCAGCAGCACCGCCTGCATGCCGGCCGCGTTCAAGCGCTCCAGCTCACGGCGCGAATGCTGTCGGTCTTGCTTCCACGGGTACAACGCGAACTGCTCGATTTTCGAACCACGAATCGCGGTATGCAGGTCGTAATGCAGGCGCGAGCGGCCAGGCTGGCTGAAAAAGCTGCGGGCCAATTGCTCAAGCTCGGCGGCGCGCATGGCTTCGGGGCCGATGTTTTGTTCATGACGGCCGTTGAACAGCCGGTTGACGTCCAGTTCGAGGTAACGCTCACCGCGGCGCATGGCCTCGGTATTACCGAACAGGAACAGAATACGGGTGCGGGGCTTGATTTCCCCACGGGCGATGCCATGCAACAGACGGTCGAGCAGTTCGATCGGCGCGGTTTCGTTGCCATGGATGCCGGACGACAGCAGCAAGTCGCTGCCGTTGTCCAAAGCTTCAGGAGGACGCACTTCAAGCGCGCCTTCGCTGAGCCAGCGCATCTGCACGCCGTCGACAGTCAGTTGAATTTTTTGCGCCGGTTCACGACCGGCGAGGGTCAGTTCAAGCAGTTTGCCGAGGGCGAGCATAAGCAGCTTCCTTAGTGGTTGCAGCCTGGGCCGTGGACGTGATCGTCGTCGTCACCTTCAACGTCGGCCGGTTCCATTTCCAGTTGCAGGCTCATCAGGTTGGTGGCCAATGGGCGCATCAGCAGGTTGGCGTACTCGGCGTCGCCTTCTTCTACGTCCACGCCAATCAGCAGTTGGCCGCGGCCATCGTGCTGGATCCAGATCTCCTTGCCCTGCCAGACCACGGCGACGCGGGTGCAGGAGGTTTCCAGCTGGGTGCCGTCGGTGTCTTCAAGGATGAGTTTCAGGGTGTCGGTCATAAATAAAATATCTCAGCCGTGTGGCATTAATTGATCTGGAAAGGATAAACCGAGCCCAGTTTAAGGATTTGCGTCAGTTCATCCAGTGCCGTCCGGCACTCAAGCAGTAACTGCGGGTCAGCCAGGTCGGTTTCGCGCAGGCTGTCGCGGTAGTGCTTGCCCACCCACTGGGTCAGGGTTTCGTACAACGGCGCGGTCATGATAACCCCTGGGTTCACGGCCGCCAGCTCGGTTTCGTTCAACGCCACACGCAGGCGCAGGCACGCCGGCCCGCCGCCGTTCTGCATGCTTTGCTTGAGGTCGAAGACCTTGACTTCGCGGATCAACCCGCCGGCAGCGGTCAAACCTTGCAGGTACTGCCACACACGCTCATTGGCGCGGCACTCTTCCGGCACGATCAGCAGCATCGAACCGTCAGGACGAGTCAGTAACTGGCTGTTGAACAGGTAGGAACGCACCGCGTCCTCGACACTGACCAACGCGCGGGGCACACACACCGATTGGAAGTTGCCGCCCAACTTGCCCAGCTTGCCGTGCAGTTCGGCGAGCATCTGTTCGGTGTTGAGGAACGCATCCTCGTGATAGAACAGCACTTCACCGTTGCCCACCGCGATCACATCGTTGTGGAACACACCCGCATCGATCACCGCCGGGTTCTGCTGGGCGTAGACCACACCGTCATCCTTCAAGCCATGCAGGCGCGCAACGGCCTGGGAGGCTTCGAGGGTCTGGCGCGCCGGGTACTTCTGCGGGGCCGGGTAACGAGGGTCGAAAGCACTACGGCCGAACACGAAAAACTCGACGCCCGCCTCGCCGTATTCACGGCAGAAACGCGTGTGGTTGGCCGCGCCTTCATCGCCAAACTGCGCCACGGCCGGCAAGGCGGCGTGGTGGGCGAAGTGCTTGCCATCGGCGAACATCGCCCCCAGCACGCGGCTGGTGGTGGGGTGTTCGATGCTGCGGTGGTATTTGCAATTGAGGTTGGCGGCAGTGAAATGCACGCGGCCGTCTGCGGTGTCGGCGCTTGGGCTGACGGTGGCGGCGTTGGCTACCCACATGCTGGAAGCCGAGCAGCTCGCTACCAGCAACGGCATGGCCTGCTTGGCCGCCTGCTCGATCACCTGGGCGTCGGTGCCGCAGAAACCCAAGCTGCGCAAGGCGGCCACATCCGGGCGTTCCTGGGGCGCCAATACACCTTGCACAAAACCCATGTCCATCAGGGCTTTCATTTTCTGCAGGCCCTGCAACGCCGCTTCCTTCGGGTTGGAAGACTGCTGGCTGTTGCTTTGGGACGCGACGTTGCCGAAGGACAAACCGCCGTAGTTATGGGTCGGCCCCACTAGACCGTCAAAATTGACTTCACAGGATTTCATCGGCGAGGCTCCACGAACATCTGTTTTTATAGGCATCAACTGCAGGTCTATATCTGTTAACCCGACCCAGTGTGGGAGCTGGCTTGCCTGCGATGCAGTCGACTCGGTCTTTCAGCCAAACCGAGGTGATGCCATCGCAGCGATGCGGCGATCCGACAAGCCAGCTCCCACATTAGATCGGTGTCACCCTTACTTCAGCGTTATGCCGGGGGTCAGCGTGGCTGGCACGACCAAGCTCGGCGTCTCCAGCGACGCCACCGGGTAGGCGCAATAATCCGCCGCGTAATAGGCACTGGCGCGATGATTACCCGACGCCCCGACACCACCGAACGGCGCGGTACTGGCGGCGCCGGTCAGCTGTTTGTTCCAGTTGACGATACCGGCGCGGCTTTCCAGCCAGAACTGCTGGTAACGCGCTTCGGAATCCGACAACAGGCCAGCGGCCAGGCCGTACTGGGTGTTGTTGGCCTCAGCGATGGCGCCGGCAAAATCCGCGTAGCGGATCACCTGCAGCAACGGGCCAAACAGCTCTTCGTCTTCACGTTCCGTCACAGCGGTTACGTCGATGATGCCAGGGGTCAGCAATGCCGCCTGAGCCTGAGGCTGGGTCATCTCCAGCAGCGCCACGGCGCCATTGGCCAACATCAGTTCCTGGGCTTGCATCAGGGATTTGGCCGCAGCAAGGGAGATCACCGAGCCCATGAACGGCGCCGGTTGCTGGTCGAAAGCACCCACTTCAATGCTCGCACTCACCGCCACCAGGCGCGCCAGCAAGGCATCGCCCCAGGCGCCTTCAGGCACCAGCAAGCGGCGGGCACAGGTGCAACGCTGGCCTGCCGAGATAAACGCCGACTGGATGATGGTGTACACCGCCGCATCCACGTCGGCGACTTCGTCCACGACCAGCGGGTTATTACCGCCCATTTCCAGGGCCAGGATCTTGTCCGGGCGCCCTGAGAATTGCTGGTGCAAGTGGTTGCCGGTGCGGCTGGAACCAGTGAAGAACAGGCCGTCGATGCCTGGGTTGGCCGCCAGGGCGATGCCGGTTTCCCGCGCGCCTTGCAGCAGGTTCAGCACGCCCGCCGGCAACCCGGCTTCGACCCAGCACTGTACGGTCAGCTCGGCGACCTTGGGGGTCAGTTCGCTCGGCTTGAACAGCACGGTGTTACCCGCCAGCAACGCCGGGACGATGTGCCCATTGGGCAAGTGCCCAGGGAAATTGTAAGGGCCGAACACCGCCACCACACCGTGGGGTTTGTGGCGCAACACAGCGGTGGCGTCGCCCAGGGGGCCGCTCTTCTCGCCGGTACGCTCGCGGTAGCTTTGTACCGAGATCGCGATCTTGTTGGCCATGCTGGTAACTTCAGTGGCCGACTCCCACAGGGGCTTGCCGGTTTCTTCGCCAATGCAGCGGGCGATTTCATCGGCACGGCTTTTAAGCGTGGCGGCGAAGGTCTCCAGCACGCTGATGCGTTCTTCGAGCGGGCGCTTGGCCCACCCCGGGAATGCCTGGCGCGCAGCCTGCACGGCGGATTCGACCTGTTCGGCGCTGGCGCCATTGCCGGCCCACAGCACTTGCTGGGTCACCGGGTTGCGCGATTCAAACAGTTCACCCTGGCCAGCCAGCCAGCTACCTGCGATATACAGCGAATTCATTATTTCGACTCCCGAGCAGCAGACAACGCAACAGCACGCACTTGATCACCCACCACCAGTTGCAGGCGCTTGGCAGTCTGTGGATCGACCACCAGGGTGCCTGCCGCCAGCCGGGCCGGAGCGGCGGTGATACGGCATTCCTCGCGCTTGCGGTTATGGATCAGGAACGGCGTGGCATCGTCCCCCGGCGTGCCGATGGCCAACACCAGTGACTGGCTGTCGCGCACCGCACGGATCTTGCTGGTTTCACATTCCACCGCCGGGCCTGCGTCGAAAATATCCACATAGCCCTGGTAGCTGAAGCCTTCGCTCTTGAGCATGCTCAGGGCCGGCTCGGTGTCCGGGTGGACCTTGCCGATCACATTGCGCGCGTCTTCGGAGAGAAAGCAGCTGTACAGCGGAAACTTGGGCATCAGCTCAGCGATAAATGCCTTGTTGCCCACGCCGGTGAGGTAGTCGGCCTGGCTGAACTCCATCTTGAAGAAGTGCCGGCCCAGGCTTTCCCAAAACGGCGAACGCCCGGCGTCGTTGGACACCCCGCGCATTTCGGCAATGATCTTGTTGCCGAACAGTTGCGGGAACTCGGCGATAAACAACATGCGCGCCTTGGCCAGCATGCGACCGTTAAGGCCGTTGCGGTAATCGGCGTGGAGGAACAACGAGCACAATTCGGAATTACCGGTGAGGTCGTTAGCCAGGAACAGCGTCGGAATCTCACGGTAGATATTCAGTTCCTGGGACGCGCTGACGGTCAGCCCCACCCGGAAGTTGTACCACGGCTCGCGCAGGCCAACGGCGCCAGCGATGGCAGAAATTCCCACCACGCGGCCTTCGTCGTTTTCCAGCACGAACAGGTAGTCGGCATCGCCGCGCCCGGCTTCGCCGCGAAAGGTTTTTTCTGCCCAGCCCACCCGGTGGGTCAGGCGCTCTTCGTTGGCCGGCAAGGTGGTAAGGCCGGTGCCAGTGCTGCGCGCCAGATCAATCAGGGCCGGTAAATCGCTGCTGCGTACGGGACGAACGATCATGCTATCTCCTCGAACGGGCCGCTGTTGTCAGCCACCCGCGAAACTCTCTTTTTAAACCGCAACCAGGCGCACGCTGGCGCCTTCGCCAACACCCAGCGCTTCGGCGGCCGCCAGGTCCAGGGTCACCGGTTTGCCGGGCGCGTAGTCCAGCTCCAGCATCACCGCACGGTAATCCTGCAACTGCGCGTTGCTCACCAGGTACTGGCGGCCAACGCCCTTGACCATCTCACCGATCTTCACCGGCACTACGCGGCTCTGGGCGATCGAGCGAATGCCCGAGACCCGGGCGTGCAGCGTCGGGCCACCGTCAAAGATGTCGATGTAATGGTCAGTTTCGAAGCCTTCACGCATGAGGATGTCGAAGGTGATTTGCGCACGCGGGTGCACCTGGCCCATGGCCTCTTGCGCTTCGTCCGGCAGCAGCGGCACGTAGATCGGATAGTGCGGCATCAGCTCGGCGAGGAAGGTACGGCTTTTCAGCCCGCACAGGCGCTCGGCGGCGGCGTAGTTGAGGTCGAAGAAGTTGCGGCCGATGGCATCCCAGAACGGCGAGTCACCGTTCTCGTCGCTGTAGCCGACAATCTCGGTCACCACCGAGTCGGCAAAGCGCTCGGGATGGCTGGCAACAAAAAGCAGGCGGCCACGGGAATTGAGTTCCGACCACGGCGAACCGACCAGTTCCGGCACCACATAGAAGCTGGTGAGCAGGCTGTTGCCGGTAAGGTCGTGGCACTGGGAAAGCACGTGGATCTTGTTGTGGATCTTCAGCTCGCGGGAGGCGTGCACGAAGGTTTCGTTACGAAAGCTGTAGAACGGCTCGGAGTAACCGGCCGAGGCCACGATAGCCGAGCAGCCGGCCAGCTTGCCGGTCTCGGTGTCTTCCAGCACGAAGAAATAGCTCTCTTCTCCGTTGAAACTCACCTCGGCGGCGAAGGACGCTTCGCTGGCCGCGATCTTGTCGCTCAGGCGTTCCACATCATCCGGCAAGGAGGTGACACCAATCGGGCTGTCCGCAGCCAGACGCTGTACCTCGCCCAGATCAGCCATTTGCGCAGGGCGCATCACCAGCATGGTGTCACTCCTTAACTCGAAAACTCACAGAGGAAAAAATGCCGGACACGGGCCCTGGATACACATCGGTCTCAATGTGTCAGCAGCTCCCACATTTGTTCAGGTCCGGCCAATAAAATGTGTCGCTATCAGGCTTGCGTCAACGTCTTCACAGCACGCTCAAAACGATCCAGGCCTTCGTTGATGTCCGCCTCTTCCACCACCAGGCTCGGTGCAAAACGCACCACGTCGGGGCCGGCTTGCAGGATCATCAAGTTCTCTTTCTCGGCCGCGTTGAACACGTCCTTGGCCTTGCCTTTGAAGGCGTCGCTCAGCACGCAACCGATCAACAAGCCCATGCCACGCACTTGGGTGAAGATGCCGTACTGCTTGCCGATCTGCTCCAGGCGCGCCTTGAACAGGTCGTGCTTGGCATTCACCCCCGCCAGCACTTCTGGGGTGTTGATCACGTCGATCACCGCTTCAGCTACCGCACACGCCAGCGGGTTGCCGCCGTAGGTGGTGCCGTGGGTGCCGACCACCAAGTGCTTGGCCAAGTCTTCACGGGTGAGCATCGCCGCAATCGGGAAGCCGCCGCCCAGGCTCTTGGCGCTGGTGAGGATGTCTGGCGTCACGCCGTAATGCTGGTAGGCAAACAGGTGGCCGGTGCGGCCCATGCCGGTTTGCACTTCGTCGAATACCAACAGTGCGTCGTGGGCGTCGCACAGCTCGCGAGCGCCTTGCAGGTAAGCCAGTTCGGCCGGCAATACACCGCCTTCGCCCTGGATCGGTTCCAGAACCACGGCGCAGGTCTTATCGGTCACCGCCGCCTTCAGCGCAGCCAGGTCGTTATAAGGAACGTGGGTGATGCCGGTGATTTTAGGCCCGAAACCATCGGAGTACTTCGACTGGCCACCGACGTTGACGGTGAACAGGGTACGACCGTGGAAGCTGTTCAGCGCGGCGATGATCTCGTACTTCTCGCTGCCAAAACGGTCGAACGCCACGCGACGGGCCAGCTTGAAGGCGGCCTCGTTGGCTTCGGCGCCAGAGTTGCAGAAGAACACGCGCTCGGCAAAGGTGGCGTCGATCAGTTTGTGGGCCAGGCGCAAGGCCGGCTCGTTGGTGAACACGTTGGAGACATGCCACAGCGTGTTGGCCTGTTCGGTCAGTGCCCCCACCAGCGCCGGGTGCGCGTGGCCCAATACGTTGACCGCGATGCCGCCGGCAAAGTCGATCAGCTCGCGACCGGCCTGGTCCCATACGCGCGAACCTGCGCCACGCACGGGGATAAAGGCAGCAGGTGCGTAGTTGGGCACCATCACTTGGTCGAAATCGGCACGTTGCACCGGGGCTTGCTCAACGGACATCGGAGTCTCCTGAAGAGGAACGCCTGCCTGGAACTGGCAAGCGATGCAGGGATTGTAAGGACAGTTTTCAGCGCCACCTTGTCGCCAAGCGACAACTTCTTATAGCGCCAACCCCGGTTTTAGGCGGGTTTACGGCAATGCGACATATTGCGTCGCAATGGCGCAGTGTAAACGCTGCGCTCAGTGAGAGGCAGAGGCACGGCCCGCTGATTTTCGCCTAATGCCTTAACTATCTGCTGCCCGCGAACCCATCAGGCTTGCTGTGATGACAGTGACTCGCCCCCACTGAAGGATCAGCCCCGTGCCCACGCCCTACCCCACGACAATCAGCCAACGCCTCGCAGTCGCCGCCACCCAAGTACCTGCTGGGTTTCACACACGCCTGCCGGCCTGGCTGGCAAGCGCCTCGGATGACAAGCGCCAAGCCTTGAAGAATGCACCACTGGACATTGCCAACTGGCAGGCCGATGCCAGCCGCCAGCAACACGCGCCCCTCAAGCAGGCGGTGGAGCAGAGTTGGACCGCGCAAAGCAAAGTGGACACGGCACTGGCCGACCTCAAGACACCGCAAGCCTTCGCCGCACCGCTTTTGCAACAGGCGCTCAAGACCCGCTGGGGCGTGGACATCGATGTCAGCACCACCCATCTGCGCCTGTATGCGCCCCTGACGATCCCGCTGTTTCCCATAGAAACTGGCGGCGTCAAAGTCTGGACCGTGTCGTTGGTGGACGCCGCACTGCATAACTTCGACGCAGCAGAGAGCGAGAAAGCTGCCTTCACCGCAGACTCCAGCTTCATTACCCAACCCACCGCCACCGGGCAATTCGACACCCTGCCCTCAGTGAACAGCAAAGTCAGCATCCAGACCTTCGTCAGGCTGTGCCGTGAACTGGACATCGGTGCGCAATACCAGAACTACCTCAAGACATTTTTCGGCTTCAAAGATGCCAAACGCAAGGCTTCGCTGCGCAGCACTGTCATCGAGAGTCTCAAAGCCGAGGCCCAAACTGCCGTACACCTGGCGCGCCTGAAAAAGGACGGCAGCGAGCGGGTGTTACGCACGCTCCAGGCCCAACTCAAAGGCATCAGCGGCCTGACGCTCGACGGCAAGACGCTGCTCAGCCACGAGCTGAGCCTGATGGGCGCACCACTGGCCGGCATTGTGCTGTTCGCCGCAGACCTGGAACTGCACCACAGCGCAGTGCCCGTGGTGGCGTACATTCCCGGCGACCCACAGGCACCGCTCAAGTATTACCGCGATGGCATCGCATTCATTCAAGACCTGACCGGCAAATTGCGCGATGCCGATTACCAGGCATTCTTTAGCCGCTTTATAAGCCACGAGCACCGCGCCAATTTCTTTGCCAACCTGCATAACCGCTTGTCCCAGATTACCTGGCATCACCCCCTCCCCGGCGACCCCAGGCCGACCTGGCGCGCCGAACCTGTGGCCAATCCCAAGCTGCAGTTGCACGCGACGAAAATCACGGGCGAGCTGTACGAACGCCTCTATGAAAGCAAACTCAACAGGCTGCTCAATGACGCGCACAACATTGCCGTGTCCACCGCCGACGCCGACAGTAAGGCACGCTGGCAACGTTGGGACATCGTGGCAAAAATCGGCAAAACCCTGCTCGAAATCGCCGCTTTCATCGCCACGCCGTTCATTCCCCCCCTCGGCCTGCTGATGCTCGGCTACACCGCCTATCAACTGCTCGACGACGTGTTCGAAGGCATCATTGATTGGGCCGAGGGCCTCAAGCGCCAAGCGTTCGGGCACCTGATGTCGATCCTGGAGCAAATGGTTCAATTGGGTATGTTCGCGGTCGGCGCACCGATTGCCGAAGGGCTGCTACGCCAGGCACTGCCTCGGGAAGTCTGGGCGTTTTTCGAGCGCCTGCATCCGGTCACCTCGGACGACGGCAAAACGCGCCTGTGGAACCCGGACCTGAGCCCCTACGCCCACGACCTTCAGTTGCCCGCCGCCTCACGCCCCAAAGCCGATGGATTGCATGCCTATGGGGACAAACAGATCCTACCCCTTGAAGGGCAACACTTTGCCGTCAAGCAACAAGCGGGCAACGCCGTGCTGGCGCACCCAAGCCACGTGCATGCCTACCAACCGCCCGTTATCGGCAATGGCAAAGGCGCCTGGATAACCCCACTGGATCACCCGCTGACATGGCATCGCAGCACCTTGTTGCGCAGACTCGGCGAGCCCGCCAACGCACTCAGCGAAACCGGCCTGGAACAGGCGCAACGCATCAGCAGCACAGACGATGGCGCCTTGCGCAAACTCTACATGGACCGCCAACCGCCACCGCCCTTGCTGGCCGACAGCCTCAAGCGCATCCATATCGACCAGCAACTTCAAGACTTCATCGACCAGATGAACAGCGACGACCCGCAGGTTTATTCAAAGGCCGACACGCAGACCCAACTCTGGCTGCTCAGCCAGACCGGCCTGTGGCCAGAATCCAAGACCCTGCGCTTTCTGAATGCCAAAGGCGAAACCGTATGGGAACACCCAGGCTGGGAAAATGCGGCGGTGGCACAAATTCATGAAGCACAGATGAACAACGGCGACCTGCTCAAGACCCTGCTGGAAACCCTCGACGAGTCAGAGCGCAAGACTTTGCTGGAGGAAGACTTCGGCACCCCGATCACCCAACTGCATGTGCGTGCCGCCAAGCTGCGCAAACAGCTGGCACGCAGGGCCGAGGATAAACGCGCTTCGATGTTCGACGCGCGCTATCGAGGCCTGGAACTGACCACCGATGCACGCGTGCAAAAGGTCATCGACAGCACACCGGGCCTGCCCGTCAGCGCGGCCGAAGAAGTCCTGCTCAGTGCCAACGGCCAGGACCTGCTCGACATCAACCAGGGCACGCTGCCTTCGCACCTGGTCGAACGCGCACGCTGGGCGGCCCATCAGGTCAGAATCAGCCGGGCCTATGAAGGCCTGTACATGGCCGCGCTGGAGAGCGGCGACACCCATCGACTCGCCCTGCACTCCCTGGAAAAACTGCCGGGCTGGTCGCCACAGGTGCGCCTGGAAGTTCGCGACTTCAAGCGCGACGGCCACCTGCGCGACGCCATCGGCCCCGCCCAGGCGCCCATCCAACGCCTGCTGCTACGCACCATCGAAGGCGCTTACATTCCCGAAGACAGCACGGGCTCCCTGCTTGGCGAAACCGATTTCTACACCGCCGTGCTCCAGGCACTCCCCGATGCACAGCGCGACGCACTGGCTATGCAGATAGGCCAAGGCCCACACCTGAGAGAAACCTTGCGCCAACACACATTGGCACGTGACGAACTTGGCGTTCTGCTGGCCGAAGTTCCGCTGCTCAAACCGCCCTATGACCCGACATTCATGCGCCTGCCCGGCGGCATGGAAGGCTACGACGCCAACCCGGTCACCGCTGGCAGCAGCGATGATGCCTCGCTGGAGACTCGGTTGCATGAGCTGTACCCGCAACTGAGCACCGGCGAGTTGACGGCCGTACTCGCCGCCATGCATAACGATCCCGGCACGCCTTTGGGTACCCTTCGATTTCTGAAGAATGAGTTCTCACAACTGGAAACCAACCTGCGGACATGGCAGCAGAACGTGCCGCAGACCTCTGTGGGTACAGACCTGCCACTGAACCGCTCGCAGATTGCTGCAGAACAGCAAAATCGCTTTCTCTGGTCACAAAAACTGATCGGCGCCTGGCGCCACAACACCCCCGTGGACCCCGCTTATGACAACGGTCACCTGCTGCAACTCAATCAGCCCATTTACGGCGAACTGCCAGCACTCGATACCCGCCTTGGGCACATCACCACCCTGGAATTCCAGGGCTACTTGACCACCCGCGGCACGCCGGGCTTCCTGGCACACTTCCCCGGATTGCGCCGACTGGCCATCAGCGACATTACCCTCAGCACACTGCCCGGGGAAATCAGTGCATTGACCCACCTTAACGCGCTGGCACTGCGCGGCTGCGCACTCAACCTGACCACCCCAACCCGTGCAGCCCTGGCCAACCTGACCGAACTGCATACCCTTGACCTGTCCAACAACCCGCTGGTGCTGGCGCCCAATTTCGAAAACATGGCCAACCTGCGGACACTCAACCTGAGCCACTGCAGTATTTCCGTCTTTCCCACAGGCCTGCTCAATCGGCCTCGGCTGGCCAACGCCAATCTCAGCCACAATAACCTGCGCAGGCTGCCAGAAGCCCTGTATTCGTTGCCCGCCAGCGCTGCCAAGGCCTACGATCTTTCCGGCAACCCGTTGACGCGCGCAACCCTGGAACGGATAAAAACCTACTGTCAGAGCACCGGGGAACATTTTGGCGTCCAAGCCAATCCAGAGGAGGTTCGCCTGGTCCAGGCGCTTTACCCGACCTACAACGCTCCCGAGGCCAATCAATTTATCTTCAGGCTGCCGGGCGGGCTGGATGATTCGATGGCAATTCTCGTGCGCCTCAAGGCCGACTACGAACGCTTGCAAGCCGACCTGCAGGAATGGGTCGTGGATGTGCCTGAACGCTACCCCTTCACGGACCTGCCCATGGACGAACAGGCTCGCGCACAGCAGCAACTTATCCGAGGGGAAGTCAGCGGCCTGCTGGAGCAAGGCTGGCGACGTGAAACCAGCCTGGATTTGAGCCATGACCCGCTGACACAATCTCATCAAATGGCGTTGGCGTCGCCGCTGTTGGGCGACCTGCCCAAACTGAATGTGGATTTCAAGCATATTTCCAAGCTGGACCTAAGGGCCCAGGAAACCACCTCGATACCCGACGGTTTTCTTGAACGCTTCCCCAATCTGGAAAGCCTGCTGATCCACCGCTATGCCCTGCAAGAAATTCCCGCCGGCGTCTTCAAGCTGCCCAAGTTGACCACACTCAGCCTGACCCAATGCAATCTGCGCCTGACCGCCGACAGTGTCGCCGCCTTGAGCGACCTGCACACCCTGGAATACCTGGACCTGAGCGATAACCCGCTGGCGCTGACGCCCGACGTCAGCAAAATGTCCAGCCTGGAGACCCTGATGATGGAGAACGCAGGGCTTACCGAAGTGCCGCACGGGGTGTTCAATCTGACGTCACTCACCCAACTGAATCTGAGCGATAACCGCATCACCGAACTGCCTACGGATCTGCTTGAAGTGGACCCGGACTCAGCGGCTGGTTTTGACCTGAGCGACAACGCATTCTCACCTGCGGCGCTTGCCCTCCTGCGTCGCTATTACAACCGCATGGCAGTGGATTTCGATGTAGCCCAAGCTCGACAGCCCGCGCCAGACGACTCCGGCTCAAGCTCCCCGACTTCATCCGAAACAGACAACGAACCCTGAGCGCAGCTCAACCGCGCTCGGAGGGCACCGACGACAACTCGAACGGGCTGCTGCTGCGCCGCTGGTTACGGTCTTCGCGAGGGGTGGCGCCGAAGAAATTGCGGTAGGCGCTGGAGAAGTGCGGCCCCGAGGAGAAGCCGCACGACAAGCCGATCTGGATGATCGACTTGCTGGTTTGCATCAGCATCTGGCGCGCCTTGTTCAGGCGCAGCTCCAGGTAGTACTGGCTAGGAACGCGGTTGAGGTATTGCTTGAAAATCCGTTCAAGCTGTCGTCGCGATACGCACACATGTTGGGCGATTTCGTCAGTGGTCAGCGGCTCTTCGATATTGGCCTCCATCAGCAAAACCGCCTGGGTCAGCTTCGGGTGGCTGGAACCCAGGCGGTTTTGCAACGGGATGCGCTGGCGCTCGCCGCCTTCACGGATGCGCTCCACCACCAGCTCTTCGGACACCGCACCGGCCAGCTCGGCGCCGTGATCACGGGCCAATACCGCCAACAGCAGGTCGAGTACCGACATGCCGCCGCAGGCGGTGAGGCGATCGCGGTCCCAGTCAAATAGATGGCTGGTGGCAATGACCTTGGGGAAACGCTCGGCGAAATCGTCCTGCCAGCGCCAGTGCACGGCGGCGCGGTAGCCATCGAGCAGGCCCAACTGGGCCAGCGGGTACACACCCGCCGACAAGCCGCCGATTACACACCCCGCCCGAACAAGCTGCTTGAGCGCGGAGCTCAGCGGCGAAGCAATGACCGTCGGCGGTTCGTCGGCCAACAGGAACAGCTTCTGAAAGCCCTCCAGCTTACCGGCCCACGGCTCACCCGGCAGTTGCCAGGCACCTTCGATGGCGGGCTCTGCGAGCAAAAACGACAGCTCGTAGATCACATCCGGATGCACCCGCTGGGCAACGCGCAAGGCCTCCTCAGCCAGCGCAAGCGTAAGGGCTTTTGTGCTGGGCCAAATCAGGAAACCAATTTTGTGGGCGGTCATGGAGTGCTATCCGGAGCGAAAACAGTGATGAAGGCATGGGCCAATGCTAGCCCGTAATCAACTACAAATCCCAAAACAAACTGAGATCAAAAGTGGGAGCTGGCTTGCCTGCGATAGCGGTAGGTCAGTTAACACATCATTGACTGATGCATCGCTATCGCAGGCAAGCCAGCTCCCACAGGAGATCGGGGCTCACCTCAAGACTGCGGAGCATGCACTATCGCGGTGCACAAAAGCAGTCTTGATTATTTCAAACTGCCAGAGAGGAACTGCTGCAAACGTTCCGACTGCGGGTTCACCAGCACTTCCCGCGGGTTACCGCGTTCTTCAACCACGCCTTTGTGCAAAAACACCAACTGGTTCGAGACTTCACGGGCAAAGCCCATTTCGTGGGTCACCACCACCATGGTGCGGCCTTCCTGGGCCAGGTCCTGCATCACCTTGAGGACTTCGCCTACCAGCTCTGGGTCGAGCGCCGAGGTCGGTTCGTCGAACAGCATCACCTCCGGCTCCATCGCCAGGGCGCGGGCAATCGCCACGCGTTGCTGCTCACCGCCGGACATATGGCCGGGGAACGCATCCTTACGATGACCCACACCGACTTTAGCCAGGTAGTGCTCGGCCTTTTCACGCGCTTCTTTCTTCGACACGCCCAGCACGTGCACCGGAGCTTCCATCACGTTTTCAAGCGCGGTCATGTGCGACCACAGGTTGAAATGCTGGAACACCATGGACAGGCGCGAACGCATGCGCTGCAACTGCTTGGGGTCGGCGGCCTTCATGGCGCCGTCTTTGTTGGTGACCAGTTTCAGCTCTTCGTTATTGAGCAGAATCTTGCCGGCATGGGGTTGCTCGAGCAGGTTGATGCAGCGCAAAAAGGTACTTTTGCCCGAACCACTGGAGCCGATGATGCTGATCACATCGCCGGCTGCGGCGGCCAGGGACACGCCTTTGAGCACTTCATGACTGCCATAGCGTTTATGCAGGTCTTGGACTTCAAGCTTGTACATGCGGTCGGTTCTCACAAAAACAGGTGGTCAGTCGTTGAGCAAGCGCCCGCAGCGCAGCGCTTCGCGCCCCGCCACCTTGGCCAGCCAGAAACCCGCTTGGGCATAACGTAGCCGTTCAACGGCAAACAACACCCCCGAGGTGCCCGCGCAGATAGTGCTTACGCGATCGGTCAGGGGGTCAATCACTTCAAAAATCTCGTCGCCGGTTTCTACCCAGTCGCCCGCTTTACGCAGGTAACTGATCACCCCGGCGTGGGGCGCGAACAACAACTCGGTGCCTTCGAACGGCACGCCTTCGCACGGCTCGAACTGTGGAGCCGGCCATTGGCCTTTGATCAGGCCCTGCTCGGCGAGAAAGGCCAGGATGCCTTCAGCGTGGAAGATCGCTTCATCACGGCCGGTATCGGCCTGGCCACCCAGCTCCAGGGTGGTCGCCAGGCACGCCAGCGGAATCTGCGCATCCGGGAACGCGCGTGACAAACGCAGCCACGGCAGCGAACAGGCTTCATCAAACGAACTGCCGCCGGAGTCTTCCGCCAGCAGGCCGACCTTCACATTCAAATGCGCCGACAACGAACGCCACTGCGGCCAGTGCTGGGGCAGCGCGTACATATGCAGCGCGGCTTCAGCGTCGCAATGCAGGTCCAGCACCACATCGGCGGTGCAGGCGTGGCTCAGCAGGATGCGTTGCATGCCTTGCAACTGGCTGCTCGGCTCGGGCAAGGCGTTGAGCGCATCGCTCATGGCCTGGCGGATCAGGCGCACATTGGCGTGCGGGTCGTCCCCCAACTTGCCTTGCAGCAACTCGGCCACCGGCTCGCTCAGCTCGACAAAATCGCGGTTGAAATTCTTGCCGCTGCCGACTTCGAAACGCCCCTGGTGGCTGCCCTGCAACAACTGGCCGAGGCCCATCGGGTTGGCGACCGGCACCAACTCGATCACGCCATTGAGCGCGCCTTGCTGTTC
>NZ_WKCD01000097.1:0-17878 GCF_021606625.1 Pseudomonas sp. PA-4-8C | reverse complement strand
GTACTGGCCTGCCCATGAAAGTCGAATCTACCCCCGATGTGCCAATGACCCCCCGTGTGGAACTCCCCACCGTTAGCCCGGCCGCCAAGCCTGAGCCAGGCCAAGGTATCGATGATCTTTTCCTGCACTTCAGTCAGGAGGTTGAATCCAGCAGCCGTACGTTGGACAAACGCAAAATTGGCGTACGTGTGCCTCCTGTCCAGGCGCTCGCGCAGCTCTATGAGCAGTTGGGGCATCCGGCCCAGGAAAGCTTTGCCGCGGTAGCGCGTCGAATCAGGCTGCAATTGCTGATGCAACCCAGCATCGATAAGTTGCTGGAGGCCACTGGCGGTGATCCGGCGCGCACCTTCGTGGTACTCAAGGCGGTGTGGGAGCAGGCCGAGGCCGACGTGCGCAGCGCCGAAGCCGACCTGGCGCGGGATGCTATTGCCAAGCTGGAGGTCCGTTTCAAAGGGCAGATCCAGGCGGGCATGAATATCGCCATGGCCTTGCAGACGGCGGGTGGCGATCCACAAGAGTGCCAGGCACTGCGCGCGCTGTACTACGCCAGTGTGGTGACACGGCAATCCCTGGCCACCATGATGCAGGCGCTGCTGGGCGTCTACGGTGACGACCGTTTTGCACATGGCTTGAATGTGATGTCCAGCGCCCTGACGGCCGACATCGCCGCCCATGTGTCCTCCGTGCCTACGGCAATGTTGCGCACCCTGCTGGTAGGGCTGCGCAGCTGCAGTGCATTGAGCGGGGTGTTGTGCAGCTGTCGTGAGCTGGTCCAGAACCTTGCAACCGAACTGCATGCGGTAAGCCTGCTGCAACGCCTGCTGGGTTATACAAGTACCGGCATCGTGACAAATGAAGTCATGCGCCTGGCCGAAGATATAGGGGCCGGCACGTCAACACTCGTGGCGCTTAACGCGCTTTATCCGCTGTTTCTAAAGTTGCCCCTGGCTTTGTGGCCGGATAGCCAGTCACGCCAAGAGGCGCTGCACAACTTTCTACTGGTGATGGACGAGCTTGCCCGCCTCGAAGGCATAAGCTCGGGCTTTCCTAATTCGAGTCTCCTGGCGTGAACGTGCTGTCCACCGTCAACGGCATACTGCTCAAGGTAGCGCAGCGCGCCGAGGTCTTGGGCGCCGTGGTGATCATGGCCATTGTGTTCATCTTCATCGTGCCGCTGCCTACCTGGCTGGTGGACATTCTGATTGCGCTGAATATCTGTATTTCCTGCCTGCTGATCATGCTGGCGCTGTACTTGCCCGGGCCTTTGGCGTTCTCTTCCTTCCCGTCGATTTTGTTGCTGACCACCATGTTTCGGCTGGCATTGTCGATCGCTACGACGCGCTTGATTCTGCTCGAACAGGACGCCGGCGATATCGTTGAGGCCTTCGGCAACTTCGTAGTGGGCGGCAACCTGGCTGTTGGGATGGTGATCTTCCTGATCCTGACCCTGGTCAACTTTCTGGTGATCACCAAGGGCTCTGAGCGGGTTGCCGAAGTGGCGGCGCGCTTCAGCCTGGACGCAATGCCGGGCAAGCAGATGTCCATCGACAGTGACTTGCGTGCCGGCTTGATCGACGGTGGGCAAGCGCGCGACAAGCGTGAACAGTTGTCTCGCGAGAGCCAGCTGTTTGGCGCCATGGATGGCGCGATGAAGTTCGTCAAAGGCGATGCCATCGCTGGCTTGATCATTGTGGTGGTCAACCTGCTGGGTGGATTTTCCACGGGGATGTTCCAGCACGGCTTGAGCGCCGGCGATTCGATGGCGCTGTATTCTGTGCTGACCATCGGTGATGGCCTGATTGCGCAGATTCCCGCGCTGCTGATCTCCCTGACCGCCGGTATGATCATTACCCGCGTGGCACCGGAAGGGAGGAAGGGCGTCACGAACATGGGCGCCGAGATCGCACGCCAGATGACCAGTGAGCCCAAGAGCTGGATGATCGCCTCGGTGGCCATGCTGGTGTTTGCGATCGTGCCTGGCATGCCGACCCTGGTGTTTATACTGCTAGCGATGATGACCGGCGCCTTGGGTTATTACCTCGACCGTCGGCGCCGACGTGAAGCGCAGCCAGAAGCCGAAGCCGTCGAAGCCATACGGCCTGAAGAAAATGGCAAAGAGGACCTGCGCGGGTTTGATCCGTCCCGGCCTTATCTGTTGCAGTTTCCCTCGGCCTTGCGCGGCACGCCTGAGGTGACCGATCTTATTCACGGCATCCGTCAGGTTCGAAATTCCCTGGTTGCCAATATCGGCCTGACATTGCCGCCGTTTGAGGTCGAGATCGATGACTCGCTGGCCGATGATGAAATGCGCTTCTGCGTCCATGAAGTGCCAATGGTCAAGGCGTCTGTGGTCCAGCGCGTTGCCGTAGAGCGCAGCGCCCTGACGGTTGAGCCTGAGCATGGCATACCGGGATTGGCCGAGCGTAACGAACAGGATTGGCTCTGGCTGCCACCTGACGACCCACTGCTCAATGACACGCAGTTGGAGCGTTTCAATGCGACGAGCCTGATCGTCGAGCGCATGAAGAAGGCGATGATGCTCAGCGGGCCGCAGTTCCTGGGGATTCAGGAGAGCAAGGCGATCCTCAGTTGGCTGGAGAGCAATCAACCCGAACTGGTGCAGGAGCTGCAGCGCATCATGCCGATCTCGCGCTTTTCGGCGGTGCTGCAACGCCTGGCCAGCGAAGGGGTTCCGCTGCGCGCCGTGAGGTTGATTGTCGAATCGCTGATCGAATACGGCCAGCACGAACGTGAGCCCGAAGCACTGGCGGACTATGCGCGCATTGCCCTCAAGTCGCAGATCTACCACCAGTACAGCGAGGCCGATGGGCTGCATGCCTGGCTGTTGTCACCGCAGACCGAAAACGTTTTGCGCGAGGCACTGCGTCAGACCCAGACCGGGGTGTTCTTTGCACTCGACGGCGACAATAGCGCTGCGCTGATCAACCTGCTCAACCAGGCCTTCAGTGCACGCGCAAAAATAAAAAGCGTGTTGTTGGTGGCGCAGGATTTGCGCAGCCCCTTGCGAACCTTGTTGCTTGAGGAATTCAACCATGTACCGGTGTTGTCTTTCGCCGAGCTGGGGAGCAATTCCAAGGTCAAGGTGCTGGGGCGTTTTGACCTTGGCCAGGATGAGTTGATGTACGGGACATTGGCATGAACACATCGCTACTTGCAGAGTACGGGGGGGCGTACTGATGTTCGAACTCCGAGTATTGGATGGTTCGCATCAAGGGGCCGCGCTGCCTCTGTTTGGTGAGCAATGGAGCCTTGGCGCCAACGCGGGCGCCGACCTCTTGCTGGATGACCCTGGTGTCGCCGAGCACCACGCACGCCTGTTATTGCTCGAAGGGCGATGGTCGGTGCAGGCTGAAGCGGGGCTGCTGAAAAACAGCGATGGGCAAATGTTGGCGCAGATCGGTGATCTGGCACTCAACACGCCGTTTGTGATTGGCTCCGTCAGCTTGTGTGTCAGCCCTGCCGATCATCCTTGGCGCCAGGCATCAGTGCTCAAGCCGCCTCAGCCGGCAACGGAGCCCTTGCCCCAGGCGCCATTGCCGCTGACGCTGTCTTCCATTTCCGCGTTGCAGCAAAAACGCTTGGTCAGCCTGGTGCTGCTATGCGCCGTGATCATCGCTGCGGTCGGCATTATCTTCAGCGGTGAGCGCGAGGCCCAGGCATCGCTGATGCCGGCGGTCATTCAGAAACCTGGGTTGGACTCACCCGCTGAGGTGCGTCAGCAACTCGTGAGGATGCTCAACGAGCGCGAATTGCTCCAACGTGTCAGCTTGCAGATCGTCAATGGTCAGATTGCCCTCAATGGTGTTGTTTCCCAAGATGAAGTGGAACTGATTGCGCGCATGCTCGACCGTTTTGCCGAGCAATTCGACACTGTGGTGCCGGTGATCAGTCGCGTACGGGTACGCGATGCCAGGTTACCGTTCAAGATCTTGCAGATAGTGGGCGGTCCGAATGGCCACGTGGTGCTTGAAGAAGGAACCCGCTTATTCGTGGGTGATGAAGTAGATGGTCTGCGCCTGGTTTTGATCGATAACAGCAAAGTGGTTTTCGACGGCGAGCAACGTTATGAGGTGGGCTGGTGAAGGGTTCGCTGCAGGAGCGTCTGGAGGCCTGGCAACTGAACCAGTCACAGGCGTTGAGCAGTTTCGCACCGGTGACAATGCGCGGTCGTATTCAGCGCGTGAACGGCATGCTGCTGCAATGCCGATTGCCGCAGGCCCGTATCGGCGACCTATGCCAAGTGGAAAAAACACCAGGCGACTACATGCTCGCCGAGATCATCGGGTTCGATCAGCGCGATGCGGTGCTCAGTGCCCTGGGCAATCTGGAAGGCGTGCGTGTAGGGGCCAGCGTTGCGCGTTTGGGGGTTCCGCATCAGGTTCGGGTCGGTGATGAGCTGTTGGGACAGGTGCTGGATGGTTTTGGTCGCCCGATTGCGGGCGATGGTGTGGGCGCGTTCGTGGAAGCGGACACACCTGGGGCGAGCACCGTGTTATGTGAGGCGCCTCTTCCTACCGAACGGCCGCGGATCAACCGTGCACTCGCTACGGGTGTGCGCTCGATTGATGGTCTGATGACCCTAGGGGAAGGCCAGCGTGTGGGGCTGTTTGCCGGTGCCGGTTGTGGCAAGACCACCTTGTTGGCCGAGATCGCCCGTAACGTGGAGTGCGATGTGATCGTATTCGGTCTCATCGGGGAGCGGGGCCGGGAGTTGCGCGAGTTTCTTGATCACGAACTGGACGAGCAGTTGCGTGCCAAGGCCGTGTTGGTGTGCGCAACCTCCGACCGCTCAAGCATGGAGCGCGCGCGTGCCGCGTTCACGGCAACCGCGCTGGCCGAAGGTTTCCGGCGTAAGGGCCAGCGGGTGCTGTTGCTGATCGACTCTCTGACGCGTTTTGCCAGGGCCCAGCGTGAAATCGGCCTGGCTGCCGGTGAACCCTTGGGGCGCGGTGGTCTGCCGCCGTCGGTCTACAGTTTGCTGCCACGCTTGGTGGAGCGTGCCGGCTTGACCCGTGAAGGCGTGATCACGGCCATCTATACAGTGCTGATCGAACAGGACTCCATGAACGATCCGGTGGCGGATGAGGTGCGCTCTCTGCTCGACGGGCATATCGTCCTGTCGCGCAAGCTGGCCGAGCGCGGCCACTACCCGGCGGTCGATGTACTGGCCAGCCTTTCGCGGATTCTGAGCAATGTCGCCGAGCCCGTGCATATCCGTGCCGGTACGGCGTTACGACGCTTGCTGTCGGCTTACCAGCAGATCGAGCTGATGCTCAAGCTAGGGGAATATCAGCCCGGCAACGATGCGCTCACCGACCTGGCAGTTGACAGTCGGCAGGCGGTGGATGGCTTTCTGCGCCAGGACTTGCGCGAACCTTCGCCGCTTGCCGCCACCATGGATCAATTGGCTGAGTTGACCGCCCATGTCCCATTCTGAAGTGTTACCGGGTGAAATCGACACCCTGCGACGTTTGCGCCGACACCGTGCTGACCGCGCCGAGCGTGCGCTGCGTGAGGCAAAACGGGCGCAGCAAGCGCTGGTCGAGCACATCCGGGAGGCGCAAGAAGTCCTCGAACAAACCCGCCTGGAAGAGGCCCGGCAATGCGCCGAGCTGTTGAGTTTGCACCAGGGGCAGGTAGTGACGTTCAAGGCGCTGAAAAACTGGAATGCCAAGGAGCGGCAATTATCGGCGGGTACCCGGCGTGAAGAAGGCCAGTTGTTGCAACTCAAAGAGCAGCAGCACGAGCAGGCTGCACAGGTCGGCCACGCGCAGAAACACGTCACCTTGTGCTTGCGCCAGGTGGAAAAAATCCAAGAGCTATCTAAGTTACTGACGCAGGAGCCGATATGAAACAGGTTTCAGTTAGTCCGCCTGAACGTCCGCGTCCGCGTGAGTCTCGCGATGACCGTGCGCCTGAATTCGGCGCCCTCGTGCCTTGGGAGCAAGGACGATTGTTCGCCCGGTTGTTTAACGATGGGGGCCAGGACGGCGGGGGATATGGAACGTCTCTGAACGCAATCAAAGCCTCGGGCGATGTCGCCATGATCGAGGCGTTGACCGAGCAGTTGGCGCCGCGAATGCTCGTCAATTCGCAATGGCCGATGATGGCGGTTTTTCACCTGGGCCGCCTGGGACGGATCAACGCCAGTGTCCGCCGGGAGCAGGGGAGCTGGAATGTCGAGCTGGACGCGGAGCAAGACAACACGGCGCGCTGGCTCAGTGGCGTACGCCAACAATGTGAGCAACGGCTGGCGGCGAGCCTGCGCCAGCCCGTCAATGTGTATCTGGCAAAATCGGCGCAGGCATGATGCTGCCACCTCTGATATTTCCCACATTCAAAGCCGATATTGCGGTTGCCCGGCAGCGGTTGGGGCAAGGGTTGTGTATGCCGTTCGAGGTCGCCGGGTCGAGAGGCGAGTTGAGAATGGAGCCTGGTACTGCTCCGGTGGGTATACAGCCGCTCTGCTTCGAAACCGCCTGTGGAGTATTGGCCTTCAGTGAGCCAGGACCGCAGTTGAGCTTGATGGGCGAATGCCCGGTGACGTTCGCACAGGCCGGCAACGATCCCGACGCCTGGTTCTGGGAGTTGTTTCAGCATCATCTGAGCCCTCAGGTGCAAGCGCTGTTTGGTTACCTGCGTTTGCTGCCCGGCACCCGCCCCTTGAACTTTGGTTGTCGACTCTGCGTGACGCTCGGCGCCTCTCGCGTCACGGGCTATCTGTGGCTGTCTGTCGAGAGCTTTCTGGCGCTATGCAAGGCGGGGCCGTGGCGGCTCAAGGCTGAGCCAATGCCGGCGCAGTTTCAGCTGGCGGTGGACGTAACGCTCGGGCGCCTGCGGTTGTCCATGCACCAGCTGCGCAGCTTGCGTGCCGGTGACGTGCTGGTGCTTGAACGAGCCTTTTTCAGTGCGTCGGGAACCGGCCACGTGCAGGTTGGCAAACAGCGTCTGGTGGGCTGGATCGACGCTGGATCCGGGCCGACGCGTCTTACCCTTACTTCTATCGAGGATATGTTTGTGGACGAGGATTTTGCAACACAGCCTTACTCAGGGCATGAGGATGAAACAGCGGTGATGGATGTGTTCGGGCATGAACCCTTCGACGAGCTGAGCATGGCGCTCAATGTGCGGTGCGGTACGCTGAACCTGACCCTCGGCGAACTGCGCAACCTTGCGCCCGGCGCGGTGCTGGGGGTCGCAGGCTACGCCCCTGGCACTGCGGGGCTCTACTACGGCGACCGCCCCCTCGGCCAGGGCCAGTTGGTTGAAGTGGACGGGCGGCTGGGGCTGCAGATGACTCGCGTGATCTTTTCTCGATGAGTAGTTTCCAGGGAATAGATCCGGTCGTCCTGGCAATATTTCTGGGGGCATTGTCGTTGATGCCCATGCTGTTGGTCGTCTGCACGGCGTTCCTGAAGATCGTGATTGTGCTGATGATCACCCGAAATGCCATCGGTGTGCAGCAGGTGCCTCCGGGCATGGCCATCAATGGTATTGCCCTGGCGGCCACCCTGTTCATCATGGCGCCTGTAGGCTATGAGATGGCCGAGATCGTCAAGGTGTCGCCCCTGGACCTGACCAGCGTGGGCGCACTTCAGCAGACGGGAATGGAGGCGATCAAACCATTGCGCACCTTCATGCTGCGCAACAGTGACCCGGATATCCTTACCCACCTGTTGGAAAATGCCATGCGCATGTGGCCGGCACAGATGGCGCAGGAGGTCCAACGTGAGGACCTGATCCTGCTGGCGCCGGCCTTTGTGCTGTCACAGTTGCAGGCGGGGTTCGAAATCGGCTTCCTGATCTATATCCCTTTCATCGTGATTGACCTGATTGTCTCCAATCTCTTGTTGGCGCTGGGGATGCAAATGGTCTCGCCCATGACCATTTCCCTGCCGCTCAAATTGCTCTTGTTCGTGATGGTCTCCGGGTGGTCGCGGTTGCTCGACAGCCTGTTCCTTTCCTATCTCTGAGTGGCCTATGGAACCCATCGTATTATTCAAGCAGGGCATGTTGCTGGTAGTGATGCTGACGGCGCCGCCGCTGATTGTGGCGGTGGTGGTGGGGGTCATGACCTCCCTGGTGCAGGCGCTGATGCAGGTGCAGGACCAGACGTTACCCTTTGGTATCAAGCTGGTGGCAGTGGGGATCACCCTGATCATGACCGGCCGCTGGATCGGTGTGGAGTTGATCCAATTGATGAACGTGACCTTTGACATGATCGGTCGCTCGGCCCTGCACTGAGGTCTTGCCTGTGCTGCTATATCTTGAGTATTTGCCCAGCCTGCTGGTCGCCATGGCACGTATCTACCCCTGTGCCTTCCTCGTGGCGGCATTCTGTTTTCAACATATACGCGGCATGCTGCGGCACAGCATTGTGATGGTCATGGCACTGCTGCCTGCACCTGCCATTCACGTCATGCTGGCGGGCCAGGAATACTCGGCGCTGATGCTCGGTGGGCTGGTCTTCAAAGAGTTGGCCCTGGGATTATTGCTGGGCGTGTTGCTGTCCATGCCGTTCTGGCTGTTCGAGTCGGTTGGGGCGTTGCTGGACAACCAGCGGGGCGCTTTGGCCGGTGGTCAGCTCAACCCCTCGCTTGGGCCAGACGCGACGCCAGCCGGGCACTTGTTCAAGCAATTGGCGATTTTTTTGCTGATGGCCAGCATGGGCCTTGGGGCGTTGACGCAGGTGATCTGGGACAGCTATCTGCTCTGGCCACCGACGGTGTGGTTCCCACTGCCCGCTGCCGATGGCTTCGATGTATTTGTCGGCCTGCTGGGCGATACCTTCACGCACATGATGCTCTACGCCGCCCCCTTTATTGCAGTGCTGCTGTTGCTGGAGTTCGGCATTGCCCTGCTGGGGGTCTACAGTCAGCAATTGCAAGTGAGTACGCTGGCGCCGCCCCTCAAGAGCCTGGCGGGTATCGGAGTGCTGTTGTTGTATTTTGCGTTGCTGCAGGACCTGATCGTCGGACGCATGGGCTTGCTTAAAGACCTCAAGCACTCCCTGGGCGTGTTTTTCGAGGTCTCGCTGTCATGAGTGATTCGGGGGAAAAGAAGCACCCCGCGTCAGCCAAGAAGCTGCGCGATCAGCGTAAGAAAGGCCAAGTCGCCCAAAGCCAGGATGTGGGTAAGCTGCTGGTGCTGACAGCCATCAGCGAAATCGCCTTGTTCACCGCCGAAAGCAGCTTGCAACGTTTCCAGCAGTTGATGCTGCTGCCGATCTCGCGCCTGTCCTTGCCTTTCCCGCAGGCGCTGGAAGAAGTGATGGTCGAAGGCTTGATGTTGTTTTTCTCCTTCGCCCTGCTGATGGCCGCGGTGGCGATTATCACGAAGCTGGTCAGCAGCTGGATGCAGTTCGGGATTCTGTTCGCACCGGACTCCTTGAAGCTCGACTTCAATCGTCTGAACCCGCTCAGCCAACTCAAGCAAATGTTCTCTGTCCAGTCGGTAATGAACCTGTTGATGAGCATCGTCAAGGCAACACTGCTGGGCCTGATCCTGTACGTGGTGATCTGGCCTTCCCTGGGGGTGTTGATCAATATGGCCAGCAGCGATCTGCAAAGCTACATCCTGGGGTTGATCGCCCTGTTCCGCTATCTGCTGCATGCCTGTCTTGGGTTATTGCTGGTGCTGGCGCTTATCGACCTGGCGATGCAGAAGTACTTCTTTGCCAAGCGCATGCGCATGACCCAGGTCGAGGTCGTGAAAGAGTACAAAGACATGGAGGGCGATCCCCACGTGAAGGGGCAGCGCCGCGCCCTGGCGCAGCAGTTGGCCCAGGAGGAGCCGAAGGTCAAGCTGCCCAAGCTGGAGGAGTCCGATATGCTGGTGGTCAACCCGACGCACTTTGCCGTGGCCTTGTATTACCGCCCCGGTGAAACGCCGCTGCCCCTGCTGGTGAGCAAAGGGACTGATGACGACGCCCGTGCGTTGATTGCTCGCGCCAAAGCGGCCGATGTACCGGTGATCCAGTGCGTGTGGTTGGCCCGTACGCTGTATACGAACAAGCTGGGGGCGACCATTCCTCGTGAAACTCTGCAGGCCGTGGCATTGATCTACCGCACCCTGCGCGAGCTTGATGATGAGGCCAAGCGTGAAACCCTGGAATTGCCGGAGCTTGATCTGCGTTGATCAGCCCCGGGTACGCGCATCCAGGGTTTCAAGGTTGGCCAACGACAACATTCGGCTGAGGAGGCTGTTGAGCAGGTTGCGCTGTGGAGGCAGTGCATGCCAGATCACCAGGGCGTCCTGTGCGTCAATGTAGATAAAGCAGCCATCGAATGCCACGGCTTGCTCGAAACGCCGCTCCAGCACGTTCTGCAATTGTGAAGCTTGCAGTGCCTCGCGAGCCACGTGCAGGGCCAGACCCTGACGGGTTCCGGCTTGCAGGCTGCTGGCCGTTACCCCCGGGGCAAGTGTCAGGTGAGCGGCAGAGCCGCCCACCAGGCTGTCGAGGAAGACCTGGCGTTCATCGGCCGGGGTTCCGTGGGCGCTCATCGTTCCAGCGACACTGTCTGATAGTCCGGACGTTCTCCGGCTGGGCCGGGTTCGACGCGCATTTGTGGCGGCCACCAGATCACCAGCTTGTCCTTGGTCGATTGCGGACGTGAGCAGGAGTCGCCCTTGCAGGTGGGCGTGCAGCCGGCGACAAGCAGCGCCGCGCCGATCAGGGTGACGTACAGCAAGCGATGTTTCATGGCTTGGCCTTTTGGGTTGGAGTGATCAGGGAGGGACGAGGCACGCTGATGTGTTCATCCTTGACCACCGGTCGCATGGCGATAAACACTTCTGCTTCCTCGCCCGGCTTGAGCCAGGCGCGCGGCCAGACACTCACGGCCAGGGTTTGCGACGTACTGCATTCCTTTTCGTCGATACGCACATTGCGGTTGAACTGATTGCGCAGCACCACCACGGCTACGTTGTACTGCGGGCCGGCGTACCATTGGCTGCGCTCGGTGTTCAGCGCCAGCAGGCTGCGGGTGCTGCACAAGGTGTTCAACCCCAGGGGCATCGGCGCTACCTT
This sequence comes from Pseudomonas sp. PA-4-8C, assembly GCF_021606625.1. Taxonomy (NCBI): domain Bacteria; kingdom Pseudomonadati; phylum Pseudomonadota; class Gammaproteobacteria; order Pseudomonadales; family Pseudomonadaceae; genus Pseudomonas; species Pseudomonas sp. PA-4-8C. Next base: position 6,828 of record NZ_WKCD01000097.1, on the reverse strand, counting down.
GAAGGCTTTGGGCACTTGCCCGGTGACCAGGTGCGCCAGGGTACTGATAATGTCGCTGCGCTTGATCTCCGGCTGGTGAGGGTTATAGCGCCTGGCCAGGGGGGTAAGAGCGGCCTGCAATTCGACCTGGTCTGCCTGGGGCAGGTAACGTGACGGGTCGGCCTGGTCGCCGATGACGCGTGGTGTGAGGATAAATAGACGTTCGCGCCGATTGTTCTGTCGTTCAGTCGAGGAAAACAACGCCTTGCCCAATAGAGGAATATCACCCAGCAGGGGGACCTTGCTGTGCTTGTCGGTGCTTTCGGTGACGTGGAAACCACCGACCACGAGCGAGCGTTTTTCGGCCATGATGGCTTGAGTGCTGACTTTGCCTCGGCGTACATCGAAGCTGCCGGGAGTAGGGTTGGCCTCTTCGAAGTTACCGTCCTCGATATCTACCAACAGCTGAATCTGATGGCCACCACGGCTCGTGATGACGCGGGGCACGACCTGGAAGCTGGTACCCACGGTGATCGGTAAAATCGTAGCGTTCTGCCGACCGCGAGTCAGGTATTGGGTCCGGTTGAAATCAATTACCGCAGGCTGGTTTTCCAGGGTCAGGACTGATGGATTGGACACCATGGTTGCCAGGCCCTTGGCTTCCAGCGCGCGTATCTCCGCGTCGAAACGACCGCGGTTTTCAATGGTCAGTTGAGCGTTGCCGGAAATCATGTTGGCTGCGCCACTGAAGCGACTGTTCTGAAAGCCCCATCTCACCCCGAACTCACGCAGTTGCGTGCGCTCGATGTCGAGGATGATTGCATCGATTTCCACCAGTTTGCGTGCCACGTCGAGTTGAGTGATCAGTTCGCGATACATGGCCTGCCGTTCCGGCACGTCATAAATCAGGATGGCGTTATTGCGCAAGTCGGCTTCGACGCGGATACGGGCTGGGCTGACCGGGGCCCGCGGTGTGATTGACATGCCCGTATCGGTCGAGCCGTTCAGCCCGGTTGTCGCGGTGGAGCCGAGCATTTGCCCCAGCAACGGGTTGCTCAAGCGTGGAACCACGGGCGTAATGAACGCGGGTTGGGTGATGGAGCGTTGAGCCTGTGCCGAAGACGTCGAGGTTGAGCGCGGTTCCAGAAGCCCTCGTAGCATGGTGGCTACACCGGGGATGGTGATTTTTTCGTTGCGGTATTCCATTTGGCGGTCCGCCGCGCTGGCGAACTTCAGTGGGTAGCTCAACACGCTCTGTTTTTCATCCGCGGAACGGCGCTGGCTGCTGAAACGCTTGATCTGTTCGATGTAAACTTTCGGGCCGGAGACCAGCACAACACCGTCTTCCGGCAACTCGCCCCAGCCGAAACGACTGTCGAGCAAGCCTATATCGGTCAGCGCTTGCTTGAGGTCCGCGATGGTCTCGGAAGAGACTTCCAGGCGTGCGGATTCTTGCTGGTCCAGGGTGCTGATATAAAGGGTGTTGTTGTACATGTACCATTGGAAGCGGTGCTCAACCCCCAGCCGGTCGAGCAATGACTGTGGCGTATTAGCGCGTATCTTGCCGTTGACGTTACCTTCGAGCAGCCCCTCGACCTGGAGCTGAGTACCAAATGTCTGGGCAAAATCTTCCAGCACTTCGCGCACTGGTTTGTGCTGGGCTTCATAAGCGTAGGCCGTGTTTTTCCATTCGGCAGGGATTGCTGCCAGCGCGCTATCCAGTGGCAGCAGCCACCCAGGCAGCATGATGAGCCAACACCAGGCGGCGCGGTGGGTCGAAGCAGGTACGTGAGGGCGCAAGCGTTTGTGCTTGTCTTTTTTGTCAGGCATGGGAAAGTCTCTGATTAGTGCGGTATCGAGCGCAGCGAAGTGGGTATGAATGTGCGTACAGACCGCGCCTGGCGCGCGACGATGGCACGCCAGGTATCGCGTTGGTTGAGAAGGGATTCGAGACACTTCGCCAGCTGTTCGCCGTTCCCCATCGCCACACATTGAATAAGCCAAAGCGCACCGGTGGACGGCGCTAATGCAACTGCGCCGTGAAAATAGCTCAGGCTGGGGCCTCCCAGACGCATCCAGGTGCGCAGATGGGCTTTGTCTTCGCCCGCTTTGGTCAACTGGACCTTTACCAGCAGTCTGTTCGAAACGCGTTGAACGATGATTTCGTCTTCGTTCTCAAACAAAGTGAGCTGCTCTTCGTGGCCATTCAGCCAACTGGTAAGGAGTGCTCGCAACTTACTGCACGCCATCCAGCGCTGTTTTGAGCAGCGTATGCCTGGAGCGCGTATGTTCGTTTAGCGCGATGATAGAGAGCTTTTGTTGTTTCATGAGGTCGCCGAAGTATTCGATATCCGCATCGAGCGCAATCGGATCTTTATAGGCTGTATTGACTCGCTTGATATCAGCCTGAACTTGCTTCAGTAGATGGTTTTTCAGGTTTCCGTGAAAGTCCATGATTTTTACTCCAGATGTGTCTGAACTGTGTGGCGGGTTGTTTGCCACCAGTTCCATCGGCAGACATTTTTTTAAAGATATCGCCTGCCTCTACCGCTATGTCCTACTCGCCTGTAAACAATATTTCTCGCATCGAGGCCCAGTCGATACGAAAATCGCCTTCATCTGTTTCCAGTAGCAGTGATTGAGGTTTGATCTGGTCATCGGGGCGAAGCTTCCAGGGTGTAGAGCCCAATCGGGCCAAGGCTTGGGCCATCTGCTCATGCTCGAGCGGGTGGCAAACCAAGGTTGCCTTGATAGGTGGAATTTGCGTCGCTACCAGGTGTTTGACCAATGCCGAAAGACGCTTTGGGGGCGGCACTTCTTCCAACAGGCAGTGGAAGGCTCGGCTGGCAATGGATGTTGCGTAGTGTTCGAGGCTGTCACACATCGTCTGGCGTTGCCGCTCCCACGCGCTGAGTTGCGCGTGGGCACGTGACCAGAAGTCGAGGCGGGCCTGCTCGAGCATTTCTTCGCGATGCTCAGCCGCCTGGCGCAGCAACTCTTCAGCTTGAGCCTGTGCGCTACCCAGCAACTGCGCGGACTGAACGCAATCGGCGAGCATCTCCCGGGTAATCAATACTTTTGGCTGCCCGCAAGCGCCGTTGTGCAATTCGATTTTGCGTAGGGTCAACATAGACAATTGCTCTGGCTTGTTGCAGTTAACGACGAGTTGTTTCGCTGCCCGTTGCTTCGATACGCCAGACAATCGCCTGCCACAGCGTATTGAGCCGGCCATGCGCGTCGTCGAGTGGCAGGTGAGTGGTTTCAAGCGCCTGTACCCGGTCAGGGGGCAAGCGTAGCCGAAGACGTTGCCAGACAGCAGGCTCAACCCACGCCCTCAGCAACTGCAGTGAATCACTCTCCGGCTGCAACAGCGTGTCAGGGTGCAGCGCCTTGGCGAGGCGCTCACACCACTTGCGGTGTTCATCGTACAAGGGGCTGTCGACGTTGGGATGGCACGTAAGCTCCAGTAGCGCTATCGCCAGATCGAACTGCTCCCGTGAAGCCAGGGCCAAACCAAGCACCGTTGCACGGGGAGGGGGAGGCAGGCACGGCTCGATGCCCAACGCTGCACACGCCAGCGCGGGTTGGCTGCGACACAAGGCGGGTAATGCATGGTAAGCCTGAGCGCTGGTCGCATCCGGGTGCGAAAACTGCCACGGACTGGCCCACCATTGGGCCCAGGCCAGATGATCACTCATTCGGTAGATGCGCTGGGGCGACAGGTTCCTGCCTTGATCGTTGGCCTCGTATGCGCCAGAACAGCGCAGCGACGAGCGTCAGTATCGCGCCGATAACCAACAAGCTGACAGTGGTACGCCAAAAACCGATGTCTTCCTCGGGGACCAGGAACGGACCGAAATAGCTCAGGCGTTGCTGCTCTTGGTAAGCCGCTGCCGGCACAAAAACCACCGTGAGCTTCTGCGCGTTATCCAATGCAGTGGTCATGCCGGGAATACTACTGGATACCATCCTGCGTACGCGCGCCCGGATGCTGTCGGGTTCCAGTCGCGGGTCGTGCTTGATGAACACCGAGGCGGAGGCGGGTTGGACGGGTTCACCGGGAGCCACGCGTTCGGGCAGCACCACGTGTACACGAGCGACGATGACGCCATCGATGTTTGACAGCGTAGCCTCCAACTCCTGGGACAGGGCATAGATATACCGGGCACGCTCTTCCAGTGGGGTAGAGATGACACCCTCCTTGCGGAAGGTGTCACCCATCGTGGCACGGGCGACCTTGGGTAATCCGACCGCTTCCAGTGTGCGAACGGCGCGGCTGATATCGGCTGCATTGACACGCACCACGACGCCGTCCTTGGCAGGTACTTTTTGCGCGCGTATGTGTTTGTCAGCCAGTTCCGCGATGACCTCATTGGCATCCTGCTCGGAGAGTTGGCGATGCAGTTCGACACTTTCGCCGCAGCCGCCCAGTATCAGCGTCAGCGAGAAAACTAATCCGATGGATAGAAAACGAATCATTTTTTCCTACTGTAGGTTACTGACTTTTTCTAGGCATTGAGCGCCCTTGCCGACGCACTTCACTAGGGTTTGGGTCAGCAGTACGGAGTCTGAAAGATGAGAGGCATAGTTGACCCGACTTTTCTCTTTGAACTCATTGTTGAAGTCCTTGAGGCCTCGACTCATGCCATTTTTCGCCTTGTCCAAATGCTGCAAAGCGTCGGTCAGGGCATTCGATGATGACGTGGCGGTAGCCCGTTGCATCGAGGGTTCCAATAACGAGCTGAAAAAGCTTACATCTTCGCCGTGGTGCGTAGGTTGGGCAGGGGGCCTGCGGGCTGTGAGGCCGTTCTGATATTCGCGTAATACATCGAATTCTTTTATCTGCATATAGACCTCTTGGGGAAACCGCCCTTTGGTGACAAAGAGCGGTAATGCTATTTAGCGTATCGCGTCGATGTTCTTTTTCTGCTCAGAGATCTTGAAGGCCTCAATACTGTCCTTCAGGGATTGGCGAGCCGCTTCTTTCCTTTCTTGTTTAAGGTCTTCGTTTTCGCCGCCGCCGGAGCTTTGGACAGGGGGTAGATAGGTTTGTGCGTTAACGCCAGAAATATTCATAGTGATACTCCAATATCTAAGAAATGATGTCTGAGTCTTGATATATAGTTGCAATATTGTTGCTTCCAATAGGCACTAAATATATCAGGCTCATCCTTATGTGGTTCCGGGGCGAATATGGTTCCAGCTTTTACTTGAAGGGTGTGTCTGGAAATTTCTTCGGTGGCTGTGGACTGCGCTGCGGGCTACTGTATGTCTAGTTGTTTCATGCGATAGTAAAGCGTTCTCTTCGCCATCCCCAACTCTGCAGCCACCTCGTCCACACAATAGGTATGACGACGCAACGACTCTTCAATCAGAGCTTTCTCGATTTGTTGCAGGCGTTCTTTCAGGTTGATTGGCTCGTTTGTAACGTTCGAGGGTGAGCTTGATAACGGTACCAAGCCCAGCACAAAACGTTTGGCAGTGGAGCGCAGCTCACGCACATTCCCCAGCCAAGGGTGGCACAGCAACTGTTGGACTAGCTCGCTGCACAGGTTTGGGGCGAGACACTTATAGTGCTCGGCTTCCTCCTGAATCATATTCAGGAACAACGGGACGATTCGGTCACGGCGATTGCGCAGCGGAGGCAGATTGATATTTACGACGTTCAGGCGGAAATACAGGTCGCGCCTGAACGTTCCCTGCTCGACCATCTCATGCAGGGATTGCTGCGCAGAGGCGATGACTCGCATGTCTACCGGGATAAACCGGGTCGAGCCCAGCCGTTCCACACCCCTTGATTCCAGTACCCGTAGGAGTTTGGCTTGCATGGAGAGCGGCATACTGTCGATTTCATCCAGATACAAGGTACCCAGATGGGCGGCTTCGATAAAACCCGCACGTGATTGTACTGCTCCGGTATAGGCGCCGCTATTGACGCCGAACAGTTGGCTCTCTGCGAGGCTTTCCGGGATGGCGGCGCAATTCACGGCGACAAAATGACCTCGCCGCCCCGACAAACGATGGATCCGCTGGGCCAAGGTATCCTTGCCCGTCCCCGTCTCTCCCAATAATAGAATGTCGATATCGAGCGCCGCAGTACTCTTTAGCGTACGCTCGATGTCTAAGGCTTCAACAGAGGGGAGGTATGTCTCATTTGTTATTTTGTAAGAGGCTGACATAGTCCGCGTACTCCACTATCGCTATCACTTCACTGTTGATAGAACGCTGTTGGCGTACGGCCAGTAGAGCGCAAATAATCAAAAATGTCATCGTGGCTGTGAGTATGAAAATGCTGCAGGAGAATGTGTGAAATATTAACTATGTCAGTGCGCTGTATTATTCAAGTGCTTGAGTGTTGGTTATTGAGTGTTTGGTGTAGGAGAGGACTTAAGAGTTGAGGGATTCATCGTTCAGATGGATCACCGGCTCTGGATGATTAAGGTTTCTATGTAGAGGGCTTTTAGTTAAGTGGCAGATAGAAATAGGAGGCAACAAAAAACCGACGCAATGCGTCGGTTTCTTGTATAGGGCAGGGTGTTCAGCTAACGCTTATACGTTGAAGCGGAAGTGCATTACATCGCCATCTTTAACAATGTAATCCTTGCCTTCCAGGCGCCATTTACCGGCTTCCTTGGCACCAGCTTCACCCTTGAACTGGATGAAGTCGTTGTAAGCGATCACCTCAGCGCGGATAAAGCCTTTTTCGAAGTCAGTGTGGATCACGCCGGCGGCCTGTGGCGCAGTGGCACCAACCTTGACGGTCCAGGCGCGGACTTCTTCGACACCGGCGGTGAAGTAGGTTTGCAGGTTGAGCATTTCGTAGCCGGCGCGGAGCACGCGGGTCAGGCC
>NZ_WKCD01000096.1:0-17904 GCF_021606625.1 Pseudomonas sp. PA-4-8C | reverse complement strand
GCCTAAGATCAAAAGCCAGATCAAGATCACAAGCAGATCAAGATCAAGAGCGGCTCGCTTCGCATCGTGGTTACCGTTGAGCGCTACAGAGTTATTTAGATACCGCCACGATAGTGTCAGCAAGAACAGCTCAGAACATCGGCCGAGCCGAAGCCACTGCCACCACCACCAACCCGACAATCAAGTTAATCCCCACCAACCTGCGAATCTGCCCCAGCGCAGCCGCGCCTGCCGGCCAATCTTCAGCCGCCACCGCTGCCTTCAGCTCCGGGAATTTCAACGCCTGGATGCGGATAAACAGCGCCGTCATCACCAGGTACAAGCCCATCATCACCTGCACATAGCGCGGCGCGGTTTCAAAACCACTGAAGCGCAGGTGCAGCAAACCCATGCCGCTGATCGGCAAAAGCACCACCGCCACCCATACCCACACAAAAAAACGTTGAAACACATTTGCCCATAGCTTGAGCCGGGCAGGGCCCTCAAGTGCCGCCATGGCGGCGGGGCGCAGGATCATCCAGGCGAAAAACATACCGCCGACCCAGATCAAGGCGGCCAGTACATGCAGGGTATAAGCGAGGCTAAACGCGGTCATTGTGGTACTCCGTTCTGCGCGGGATTAATTAGCGGGGTATGATAGCGGCCGATCCGAACCACTGAAAATTTATCCAGCGTTTTTTGCGCCCGACTATCCATGATCAGCACTGAACTCAAAACCACGATCCAGGGCGCCTATTCGCGTTTTCTCGAAGCCAAAAGCTTGAAACCGCGCTACGGCCAACGCCTGATGATCGCCGAAGTGGCAAAAGTCCTCGGGGATATCGACACCGACGACGAAGGCCGCCGCGAGGGTGAGCCTGCGGTAGTAGCCGTCGAGGCCGGTACCGGTACCGGCAAGACCGTGGCCTACAGCCTGGCCGCGATCCCCACGGCCAAGGCCGCTGGCAAGCGCCTGGTGATCGCCACCGCCACCGTCGCGCTGCAAGAGCAGATTGTCTACAAAGACTTGCCCGACCTGATGCGCAACAGCGGCTTGAGCTTTACCTTCGCCCTGGCCAAGGGCCGTGGCCGCTACATGTGCCTGTCCAAGCTCGACGTATTGCTGCAGGAAGGCCACGCCCAAACCGCCACCGCCTCCTTGTTCGAAGAAGAAGGCTTCAAGATCGAGGTGGATGAGGTCAGCCAGAAGCTGTTTACCAGCATGATCGAGAAGCTGGCCGGCAACAAATGGGACGGCGACCGCGACAGCTGGCCCACTGCCCTGGAAGACTCCGACTGGGCGCGCCTGACCACCGACCACAGCCAATGCACCAACCGCCACTGCCCCAACTTCGGCCAGTGCGCCTTCTACAAGGCGCGCGAAGGCATGGGCAAAGTGGACGTCATCGTCACCAACCACGACATGGTATTGGCTGACCTGGCCCTGGGCGGCGGTGCGGTACTGCCCGACCCCCGCGACACCCTCTACGTCTTCGACGAGGGTCACCACCTGCCAGACAAGGCCATTGGCCATTTCGCCCATTACACGCGCCTGCGTTCCACGGCCGACTGGCTGGAAACCACCGCCAAGAATCTCACCAAGTTGCTGGCCCAGCACCCGTTGCCCGGCGACCTGGGCAAGCTGATCGAGCAAGTGCCGGAGCTGGCGCGCGAGATCAAGACCCAGCAGCAGTTCATGTTCAGCGCCTGCGAGCAGGTGGCGGACTTCAAGCCCGGTGAAGACGTCGAGGGCCGCGAGCGCCCGCGCCATCGTTTTGTCGGCGGGATGATCCCCGAGCACATGCGCGAAATGGGCATCGAGCTGAAGAAAGGCTTTTCACGCCTCACCGACCTGTTCACGCGCCTGACGGACTTGCTCAAGGAAGGCATGGATGGCGAGGTCAATATCGGCATCGCCAGTAACCAGGCCGAAGAGTGGTACCCCTTGTTCGGCAGCCTGCTGTCTCGTTCCCAAGGCAATTGGGAGCTGTGGACCGCCTTTACCGTCGAAGACCCGGAAGACAACCCGCCCATGGCCCGTTGGCTGACGCTGTCGGAAAGCGGTGCGCTGTTCGATATCGAGGTCAACGCCAGTCCGATCCTCGCCGCCGAAATGCTGCGCCGCAACCTGTGGAACGTCGCCTACGGCTGCCTGGTGACCTCGGCCACGCTGACAGCCCTGGGCACTTTTGACCGCTTCCGCATGCGCGCCGGCCTGCCGAAAAAGGCCGTTACCGCCGTGGTACCCAGCCCATTTCATCACGCTGACGCCGGCGTGCTGCGGGTGCCAGACCTCAAGGCCGACCCACGGGACGCGGCCGCGCACACGGCGGCGATCATTCGCGATCTGCCGTCGCTGGTGGAAGGCTCCCGCGGCACCCTGGTGCTGTTCTCGTCGCGCAAGCAGATGCAGGACGTGTTCGACGGCCTCGACCGCGACTGGCGCAAGCAGGTGTTTATCCAGGGCAACCTGTCCAAACAGGAAACCCTGAACAAGCACAAGGCGCGGGTCGACGGTGGGGATTCCAGCGTGTTGTTCGGCCTGGCCAGCTTTGCCGAAGGCGTGGACTTGCCCGGCGCTTACTGCGAACACGTGGTGATCGCCAAGATCCCCTTCTCGGTGCCGGATGACCCGGTCGAGGCCGCACTGGCCGAGTGGATCGAAGCCCGAGGTGGTAACCCGTTCATGGAAATTTCGGTGCCAGATGCTTCACTGAAGCTGGTACAGGCCTGCGGGCGGCTGCTGCGTACCGAAGAAGACCGCGGCACCATCACTTTGCTCGATCGGCGCCTGGTTACCCAGCGCTATGGCAAGGCGATCCTCAATGCCTTGCCGCCGTTCAGGCGCGAAATTTCTTAAGCCACTGTGGGCGGATTCGCCCACTGCGTGGTCTATCTCATCACTATCGTCAGGCCAGTCATCGGCCGTTTGGGAGAACTTTGTTCGTATGATCCGCACGCTGCCCGCTCTTTTTGCCCTGCTGTTCGCTGCGCCGTTGATGGCGGCGCCCGAGGGGCAACAAACGCTGTTCAACTTCGTCAGGCCTGCCGATGTGGTCAAGGTGGCGACCCAGGACGCCAGCCTGCCGCAATACAACGCCGAACAAACGCCCGAAGGCGAGGTGCTGCGCCGCATCACCTTCAACCCGGCTGCCGAGCCGAGCCTGGTGCTCAGCCCGCAGACCGGTACGTGGGACTGGTCGCAATCGAGCGCCATGAGCCTGCGTATCCAGAGCGCGATGAACTGGGCGCTGACCCTTTACGTCAAGGTGCAGAGCGCCGACGGCAAGACGCTCGTCAGCCGCATCGACCTGCCGGCCGGCCCGGCCCAGACGCTGCTCGTCCCGCTGCAAGCCAACTCCCCCCTGAGCCAGGGCATGAAGGCCGGCCCGCCGATGCCAATGACCGTGGATGGCCAGCGGGTGTTGCTGGCCGCCAGCGCCGGGGAAGTCGACCGCAGCCAGGTCGTCTCGGTGACCCTGTCGATGCTCAAGCCCAATGCCGCCCAAAGTATCCTGCTGGAGCGCTTCGGTGTGCAGGACAGCGCGCCGGTATTGAAGGCCGCCTACACTGAACTGGTGGATGCCTATGGTCAGTCCACCCGTGCACGCTGGCCGGAAAAGGTCAGCAGCGACGAGCAACTCAAGGCATCGGCTGCCAAGGAACAACAGCAGCTCAAGGCCTGGCTGGCCGAGCGGGACAAGTCCTCCCTGGATCAATACGGCGGCTGGAAAAAGGGCCCGGGCTTCGACGCCAGCGGTTTTTTCCGCACCCAGAAGCGCGACGGCCGCTGGTACCTGGTGACGCCGGACGGGCATCCGTTCTACTCCCTGGGGGTGAACACCGTGGCGCCGGACAACAGCCAGACCTACGTGGCGGGGCGCGAGTGGATGTTTGCGGCGCTGCCCAAGGCCGGCGAACCCTTTGACAAGTACTACGGCAGCGACGACAGCCGCACCGGCAACGGTGCCGGCGAAGGTCGCGGCTTTGGCTCGGGGCGTTGGTACGATTTCTATGCTGCCAACCTGCAACGCACTTACGGCGGTGACGCGTTGGACCAGCCACGCTGGGTGACCCATACCCTTGATCGCCTGCAAGCCTGGGGTTTCAACACCGTGGGCAACTGGAGCGATCCGGACCTGGCCACTGCCGACCGCGTGCCGTACACCTTGCCGCTGTCGATTGTCGGTGACTATGCCAGTATCAGCACCGGCACCGACTGGTGGGGCGGCATGCCCGATCCGTTCGACCCGCGCTTTGCCATGGCCACCGAACGCGCCGTGGCCATCGCGGCTCGCGATCACCGCGACGATCCGTGGTTGATCGGTTTCTTTGCCGACAACGAACTGGCCTGGGCCGGTCCTGGCGACGACGCAAAATCCCGCTACGCCCTGGCGTACGGCACCCTGCGCATGACCACCGACGTACCGGCCAAGCGCGCCTTCCTCAAGCAACTGCGCGATAAATACCGCAATGAAGAGGGCCTTTCCAAAGCCTGGGGCATTCAACTGGCTGGTTGGGAACTGATGGAAGACCCAGGTTTTGAGCCGCCGATGCCCAGTCCCGAACACCCGGAAATCGAAGCCGACTTCAAGTATTTCCAAAAGACCTTTGCCGACGCTTACTTCAAGACCATTTCCGACTCGCTGAAGTGGCACGCGCCCAACCAGCTGTTGCTGGGCGGTCGTTTTGCGGTGAGTACGCCGGAAGCGGTCGCTTCGTGCGCGCAGTATTGCGATGTGCTGAGCTTCAACATGTACACCTTGAAACCCCAGGACGGTTACGACTTCGCCGCGCTGCGTGCGCTGGACAAACCGGTACTGATCACCGAATTCAACTTTGGCTCTGCCGACCGTGGCCCGTTCTGGGGCGGCGTGACGCAACTGGCCCGCGAAGAAGACCGTGGCGCGGCTTACACCACCTTCCTCAAGCAGGCCGTGGCCGAGCCGTCGATTGTCGGGGTGCACTGGTTCCAGTACCTGGACCAGCCGGTCACCGGGCGTCTGCTGGATGGAGAAAACGGCCATTTCGGCCTGGTCGGCATCACCGATGTACCGTTCCAGGGCTTTGTCGAGACGGTGCGCAAGAGCAACCTGGCCGCGCTCGACCAGTTGGGCCGTGAGGCGCAAAAAGCCAAGGCCACCCAAGCGATGCGTGAAAGTGAAGCCGGCAAGCCGGGGCGCGACGGCAAAGGCGCGGGGCAGGGCGCTGGGCATGCTGGTGGGCACGCTGGGAATGGGCATTGATTCACCGTTGACGGGTTCACAAAACCTACAATGGCTGAAAGAATGGCGACCACTTTTCATGGTGTTTTCCGAGGGGACTTAGGTGCAGATTCAGGGTCATTACGAGCTGCAGTTCGAAGCGGTGCGCGAAGCCTTCGCCGCCCTGTTCGATGATCCTCAGGAGCGTGGTGCCGGGCTGTGCATCCAGGTTGGCGGGCAAACCGTCGTCGACCTGTGGGCCGGTACTGCCGACAAGGACGGTGCCGAGGCCTGGCACAGCGATACCATCGTCAACCTGTTCTCCTGCACCAAGACCTTCACGGCAGTGACGGCCCTGCAACTGGTGGCCGAAGGCAAGCTCAAGCTCGATGCGCCGGTGGCCGATTACTGGCCGGAGTTTGCCGCTGCTGGCAAGGAAACGATCACGCTGCGCCAGTTGCTCTGCCACCAGGCCGGGCTGCCCGCCATCCGCGAAATGCTGCCCACCGAAGCCCTGTATGACTGGCAATTGATGGTCGATACCCTGGCGGCCGAGGCCCCGTGGTGGACCCCGGGCCAGGGCCATGGCTATGAGGCGATCACCTACGGCTGGCTGGTTGGCGAACTGTTGCGCCGCGCCGATGGGCGCGGGCCGGGGGAGTCGATCGTGGCGCGGGTGGCACGCCCATTGGGGCTGGACTTCCATGTGGGCTTGGCGGATGAAGAGTTTTATCGCGTCGCCCATATCGCGCGCAGCAAGGGCACTATGGGTGATGAAGCCGCGCAACGGTTACTTCAAGTAATGATGCGCGAGCCTGCGGCGATGACTACCCGTGCATTTGCCAACCCACCGTCTATTTTGACCAGCACTAATAAGCCCGAATGGCGACGCATGCAGCAGCCTGCGGCGAATGGCCACGGTAATGCGCGCAGCCTGGCCGGGTTTTATAGTGGTTTGTTGGACGGTAGTTTGCTGGAAAGCGACATGCTCGAACAATTGACCCGCGAGCACAGTATCGGGCTGGATAAAACCTTATTGACCCAAACCCGCTTCGGCCTGGGCTGCATGTTGGATCAACCGCAGTTGCCCAATGCCACGTTCGGCCTTGGGCCCCGTGCATTCGGGCATCCAGGGGCAGGGGGCTCAGTCGGCTTTGCCGACCCTGAACATGATGTAGCCTTCGGTTTTGTGACTAATACCCTGGGGCCTTACGTACTTATGGACCCGCGTGCCCAGAAGTTGGTCGGAATATTGGCCGGTTGTCTATAAACCCCTTGCTGTTTCACAATTTTTTGTTACAAAGGCAAGTATAAAAAAGATGCTGAACGACATGTTGTAACTTGAATGTTCTTTTAGCGTCTGTTTAACGGGTCCCGCGACCCCCTGTTTTTTCTCATTTTGTGGATATCTCATGTTATCGAACAAGTCTTTGGCACTGGCGCTGTGCCTCACTATTACGGGTTGTGCACAAACTCCACAAAATGATGCCGAAGGTGGGCATTGGTGGTCATTTGGATCTGACAAAGCTGCAACCAAGGATCCAGTGGCCCAGACCGACGCCAAGCCGGATGCCAAGCCCGACGCCAAGCCGACCGCGGGTGCCAAGCCTGTTGAACCTGTCGCCGCTGCAGCAGCGCCTGCCAAGGCTGACACCGGTTACAGCTGGTGGCCGTTCTCCACCAAGAGCGCCGAAGAAAAAGCTGCCGACGCCAAGGCTGACTTGAAGGCCGACCTGAAGGCCGCAACCCCGGCCTCGGACGCGGCGCCAGTCGTCGCCAAGACCGACAGCGAGCCGCGTTGGTGGTGGCCGTTCGAAAGCAAGCCAAAGCCGTTGGCCAAGGTCGACGTGACCAACGTACAAATGCCTGACCCGAAGATCACCCAAGCCTGGCTGGACGAATACGAACCACGCTTGCGTGCGGCCATCAAGGACAGCAACCTGCAACTTGAGCGCCGTGACAACACCCTGGTGGTGATTGCCCCGGTAGACGGTTCCTACAACCCCAAGCGCCCGGCCATGTTGCTGCCGGTGACACTGGGCCCGTTCACGCGGGTGGCCAAGGCCGTTGAAGCTGACCCGAAAACCGCCGTACTGGTGCTGGGCCACGTTGATGCCACTGGCAGCGCTCCCGCCAGCCAGGCGTTGAGCAAGGAACGTGCGCAGTCCATTGCCTCGATTTTCAGCCTGAGTGGTCTGAAACAGGATCGCTTGATGCTGCGTGGCATGGGCGACCTTATGCCGCGTGCCGCCAACGACAGCAATCAGGGGCGTGCGCTGAACCGTCGCATGGAAATCATGTTCACTCAGCGTACAACGATGTTGGCACTGCTGAGCAAGTACAACTCGGGCAAAACTCCGCCCGTAGCTGAAATGGTCGCGGTGCAGAATGTGCCTGCGCCAGCACCGGCGGCAAAAGCGCCTGCCAAAAAGGCCACGGCCAAGAAAGCGGCCGCCAAGCCAGCGGCTAAAAAGGCTGCGGCCAAGCCGGCTGCCAAGAAGCCGGCTACTGCAAAAGCCAAGGCGGCACCCGCTTCGAACGACCAGGCGAAAAACTGAGCTGTTGAACCACAAGGATAAAGCCGCATGACCCAGGCACTGGCCGATATGCGCCGTGACTACACACGGGACGGTTTGAGCGAGGCCCAGGCCCCGGACGAGCCGTTTGCGTTGTTCCACCAATGGTTTGGCGATGCGGTTAAAACCGAACAGCCGCCAGTGGAGGCCAATGCCATGACGTTGGCGACGGTCGACCATGACGGTCGCCCGCACTGCCGCATCCTGCTGCTCAAGGGTCTGGATGCACAGGGCTTTACCTTCTTCACCAACTATCAGAGCGCCAAGGGTGAACAACTCGCGGCGCGGCCGTTCGCGGCCATGACCTTCTTCTGGCCAACTCTGGAGCGCCAGGTACGCATTGAAGGGCGCGTGGTCAAGGTCACGCCTGAAGAGTCGGATGCTTATTACCAGGTGCGCCCGTTGGGCAGCCGCCTGGGCGCTTGGGCTTCTCCGCAGAGCAAGGTCATCCGTGATCGCGAAGAGCTGCAGGCGCTGCTCAAGGCCACTGAAGAGCGTTTCAGCGATACCCAGCCCGATTGCCCAGAGCATTGGGGAGGGTACCGTTTACTGCCCGAGCGCATCGAGTTCTGGCAAGGCCGCGCCAGCCGCCTGCATGATCGCCTCAACTACCGTTTGCAGGACGGCCAATGGTCCCGCGAGCGTCTGGCGCCCTGAGCGGCACCTTTCGTCATCCCACCTGAATCAACACCGTTGCGTCGAAGTCTTTGTTCAAGAGACTTCGAGCGCTTTCGGCTGTGCGGCTACACTGATCGAGCCGGTTATGGCATCGTTCTGTACCCTGGCTTGGTTACCGTTCGTCGAGTTCTCTGGTGCTGGCAGTCTGTACTCAGGCTGAATGAAAGCAAGTTTCTGCCTGGCGCGCCGTGACACGCGCCAAGTCACAGCGTTTAATGAATACCTGTCCTTTGGAGTTGATGCTATGCGTAAGTCCGTTTTACTAGTTGCCTGCTTTACCACCCTGTCGTTGTTGTTGGGTGGCTGCGCCTCGAGTCTGACCGGCGACTCGTACTCTCGTGATGAGGCGCGTCGTGTACAGACCGTTCGCATGGGCACCATCGAATCCCTGCGTCCAGTGAAAATCGAAGGCACCAAAACCCCAATCGGCGGCGCTGCGGGCGCGGTCATCGGCGGCGTTGGCGGTAGCGCCATCGGTGGCGGCCGTGGCAGCATCGTCACTGCTGTGATCGGCGCAGTTGCGGGCGGCCTGCTGGGCTCGGCCACTGAAGAAGGCCTGACCCGCACCCAGGGCGTGGAAATCACCGTGCGCGAAGACGACGGCAGCATGCGCGCCTACGTACAAGCCGTGCAGGAAAATGAAATCTTCCGCATTGGCGACCGCGTACGCATCATGACCGTCGACGGTACCAGCCGCGTGACTCGCTAAGCCTTAAACTACAGGCGAAGAAAAACCCCCAACCGGGTGACCGGTTGGGGGTTTTTTTGTAGGAGCGAGCTTGCTCGCGAAAAACGTTAACGATAACGATAACGCGTGCTCAATGAACGCGGCGCCTGTAAGTTTTTCGCGAGCAAGCTCGCTCCTACTTCAATCATGCAACGATCGCTTTCTTGCGGCTTGCCATCGCCGTTACCGCATACCCGATAAAGGCTGCCAGGATCGACCCGGTCAGAATCCCCATGCGGTCTTCACCGGCAAACTCACTGGCGCCTGGCACAAACGCCAGGGAGCCGACAAACAGGCTCATGGTGAAGCCGATCCCGCACAGGATCGCCACGCCCATTACCTGGCCCCAATTGGCGCCGCTGGGCAGTGAGGCGATGCCGGTCTTGATCGCCAGCCAGGTGAGGCCGAACACACCGACGGTCTTGCCGATCAACAGGCCGGCGGCGATGCCCATGGGCACGGAGTGGGTGAAGCTTTCCAGGCTGACGCCCGTCAGAGAGACCCCGGCGTTGGCGAACGCGAACAGCGGCAGGATGGCGTAGGCCACCCATGGGTGCAGGGCGTGTTCCAGGCTCAGCAGCGGCGAGGTTTCGGCATTCTTGGTGCGCAGTGGAATGCAGAACGCCAGGGTTACACCCGCCAACGTCGCATGTACACCGCTCTTGAGCACGCACACCCACAGGATCAGGCCGATGATCATATACGGCCCCAGCTTGATCACGCCCAGGCGGTTCATCGCAATCAGCGCAATCAAGCACGCCCCCGCGCCCGCCAGGGATGCGGTGGACAGGTCTGCGGAATAGAACAGGGCAATGACGATGATGGCCCCAAGGTCATCAATGATTGCCAGGGTCATCAGGAACAGCTTCAGCGACACCGGTACGCGCTTGCCCAGCAGGGCTAAAACGCCCAGCGCAAAGGCAATGTCGGTGGCCATAGGGATCGCCCAGCCAGCCAGGGCGGCGGGGTTGTCCTTGTTCAGCGCCCAGTAGATCAGCGCCGGCACCACCATGCCGCCGATGGCCGCTGCGCCAGGCAGCACCACTTGGGAAGGCTTGGACAGGTGGCCATCCAAAAGCTCGCGCTTGACCTCCAGGCCGATCAGCAGGAAGAACAGGGCCATCAAGCCATCGTTGATCCAAAGCAGCGCCGGCTTGGCGATTTTCAGCGCGCCAACCTGTGCAACCACTGGCGTGTCGAGAAAGGCGTTGTACAGGTGCGACAACGGTGAGTTGTTGATAATCAGCGCCAAGGCGGCAGCGGCGATCAACAACAGGCCACTGGCGGCTTCCAGCTGGAAGAAACGGGTGAAAGTGCTACGCAGAGGCAAGGGATGCTCTCCAATCCAGGTTCAATAGGTGGGTACCCTAACCCGTACCGTTAGTTGTTAAAACAAAAGTTATATTCTTATTTGTTATAAGGGATGGCCCGGGACATCGGTGAGCCAAAGACTAGCAATTGTGTGTCCAATTGCGTCGTCACTGTATCTGTGTGGAGTGTAGGAAACATCTTAAGATCACCGCTGAAAACCTTTAGAGAAGCCACCATGAGCGACCACCGTACCTGGGCCCGCGAAGCCATTCGCATCATTGAAGCGGACTTCCAGCGCAGCGCCGATACCCACCTGATCCCGCTGCCATTACCGGGTTTGCCAGGCATCGAGTTGTACTTCAAGGATGAGTCCAGCCACCCCACTGGCAGCTTGAAACACCGGTTGGCGCGCTCGCTGTTTCTGTATGCGCTGTGCAACGGCTGGCTCAAGCCGGGCGCCCCCGTTATCGAAGCGTCAAGCGGCTCCACGGCGATCTCGGAAGCCTACTTCGCGCGCTTGCTTGGCTTGCCGTTTATTGCCGTCATGCCCGCAACTACATCTCAAGAGAAGATCGCCCAAATTGCCTTCTACGGGGGCAAAAGCCATCTGGTCCAGGACCCGACGCAGATCTACGCCGAGTCCGAACGCCTGGCCCAGGAAAGCGGTGGTCACTTCATGGACCAGTTCACCTACGCCGAACGTGCCACCGACTGGCGGGCGAACAACAATATTGCCGAGTCGATCTTCCAGCAGATGCGTTTTGAACAGCACCCGGAGCCGAGTTGGCTGATTTCCAGCCCTGGCACCGGCGGCACCACCGCGACCCTGGGTCGCTATGTGCGTTATCGCCAGCATTGCACGCGAGTGTTGTGTGCCGATGCCGAACGCTCGGTGTTCTTCGATTTCTACCAAAGCGGTGACGCGAGCCTGCGCCTGGACTGTGGCTCGCGGATTGAAGGGATTGGTCGGCCTCGGGTGGAGGCATCGTTTCTGCCGGCGGTGATTGATGCCATGGTCAAGGTGCCAGATGCATTATCCCTGGCGGCCATGCATTACCTGGCGCAGCGTTTGGGGCGACGGGTTGGCGGTTCCAGCGGGACTAATCTGATCGGTGCCCTGATGGCGGCGCAACAGATGAAAGCGTCGGGGGCGTCGGGGTCGATTGTCGCGATCTTGTGCGATGGCGGAGAGCGTTATGCCACGACCTATTATGATCAAGCGTGGCTGGCGGGGCAGGGCTATGAGCTGGAGGGTTTGATCGCGGCTGTAGCAGCAAGTGTCGAACGTGGTGAAGCGCTACCCGATAGCATCCTGCGCGCCAATATCTGACACCCTGCGAAACAGTGTGGGAGCTGGCTTGCCCGCGAACAGGCCCTCCCAGTCGATACACCTCTAACTCTCCTGCGCTCTGTAGGCCCCCGGCGTCAACCCCGTCCACTTCTTGAACGCCCGATGAAACGCCGATGGTTCGGAAAACCCCAATTGTTCGGCGATCTCCTGCAAAGACAAATCCGCCCGCCCCAAGTGGTAAATGGCGATATCCCGGCGTAACTCATCCTTCAATGCCTGAAAACTCGTGCCTTCTTCGCGCAGATGCCGGCGCAGGGTCTGTGGGCTGATGTGCAAGTGCTGGGCGACGGCTTCCAGGTCTGGCCAGGGTGTGCGGTCGCGGCTCAGCAGGCGGCGCAGCTGGCTGCTCAGGCTGTCGCCTTCATCCGGCCTGGATAACAAGTCGGCAGGGGAGCGCTGCAAGAAGTGCTTGAGGGTGCGTTCATCCTGCAACAGCGGCAAGCTCAGGTAGCGGCTGGGAAACACCAGGCTGCTGGTCGGCGCACCGAACACCTGGGGGCAGGGGAACAGCAGGTCGTATTCACCGGCATGGGCCGGCATCGGGTAACTGAAGGTGGCCTGCTGCAGCCGGATACGCTGGCCGATCAACCAACTGCCCAGCCGATGCCAGATCACCAGCAGGCATTCACTGAGAAAGTGGTCCGGGTCCCATAGCTGCGAGTCGTCCAGGCTCAGGCGCGCCATGTCGCCTTCTTTCGTCAGCTGCCAGCGCGGGCCTTGCGGGAACAGGCTATAAAACAATAAGCCGCGCTCCAGCGCCTTTTCCAGCGTGCGGCAATGAATCAGCGCGTGGCACATCATGGCAAAAGTGCCACGTTTGCTCGGCCCTTCGGCAAACCCCAGGTATTCGTCATCCAGCCCCAGCCAGAGCATTTGCAACAAGCGGGTAAATTGTTCTGGAGCGATGCGGGCGCGCGGCTCGGTCAGCAGTTCTGGGGTAATGCCCACCTGGTGCAACACCCCCGAGTAGTCAAAACCGACTCGGCGCGCACCGCCGAGGGCCGCTCGTGCGTAATGGCTGGCGATGGTACGTTCACGCATGCGAGGGCCTCATCCATGGAGTGGCGGATGGTAGCCATCACCCGGCGGGGCGACAAGGCGGATATCCGCCAAATTGTAGGACGAGACAGGGTGAGTGGGCGGAAATCCGCCACCTTGTTGCACGCCTCGGAGTCGCCCGTAAAACCCAAGCCCTGATGTCTAAAGGCCTTCAGCGCGTTTAAGCAAAGTGGCACGCTGTTTGCGATAGGGATTACAGCGCAGGCTTGTTCCTACAGGCTTGGCAAACAACAAATCCCTCCAGTGCAGGAGGGTTCGCAATTCAAGTGCCGTGGGCAATGGCGGATATTTGCCACACGGGACGATTGAGGAACTTTGCAATGACGACTCGTCAGCCAATCTACAAATCCCTGTATTTCCAGGTGATCGTCGCAATCGTTATCGGTATCTTGCTCGGCCACTTCTACCCGCAGACCGGCGTGGCCCTCAAGCCACTGGGTGACGGCTTTATCAAGCTGATCAAAATGGTCATCGCCCCGATCATCTTCTGTACCGTGGTCAGCGGCATCGCTGGCATGCAAAGCATGAAGTCGGTGGGCAAGACCGGCGGCTACGCGCTGCTCTACTTCGAAATCGTTTCCACTATCGCTCTGCTGATTGGCCTGGTCGTGGTCAACGTGGTGCAGCCGGGCGCCGGCATGCACATCGACGTCGCGACCCTGGATGCTTCCAAAGTGGCGGCCTACGTCACCGCCGGTAAAGACCAGAGCATCGTGGGCTTTATCCTCAACGTCATCCCGAACACCATCGTCGGCGCGTTCGCCAATGGCGACATCCTGCAAGTGCTGATGTTCTCGGTGATCTTCGGTTTCGCCCTGCACCGCCTGGGTGCCTATGGCAAGCCGGTGCTGGACTTCATCGATCGCTTCGCCCACGTGATGTTCAACATCATCAACATGATCATGAAGCTCGCGCCAATCGGTGCCCTGGGTGCCATGGCGTTCACCATCGGCGCCTACGGTGTAGGTTCGCTGGTGCAACTGGGCCAATTGATGATCTGCTTCTACATCACCTGCATCCTGTTCGTGGTGCTGGTGCTGGGCGCTATCTGCCGCGCTCACGGTTTCAGCGTGTTGAAGCTGATCCGCTACATCCGTGAGGAACTGCTGATCGTACTGGGCACCTCTTCTTCGGAATCCGCACTGCCACGCATGCTGATCAAGATGGAGCGTCTGGGCGCGAAGAAGTCCGTGGTCGGCCTGGTGATTCCAACCGGTTACTCCTTCAACCTCGACGGTACGTCGATCTACCTGACCATGGCGGCCGTGTTCATCGCCCAGGCGACCGATACCCACATGGACATCACTCACCAGATCACCCTGCTGCTGGTGCTGCTGCTGTCGTCCAAAGGCGCTGCTGGCGTGACCGGTTCGGGTTTCATCGTACTGGCCGCCACCCTGTCGGCCGTTGGCCACCTGCCGGTTGCCGGCCTGGCGCTGATCCTGGGTATCGACCGCTTCATGTCCGAAGCCCGTGCGCTGACCAACCTGGTGGGTAACGCCGTTGCCACCATCGTTGTGGCCAAGTGGGTCAAGGAACTGGACACCGACAAGCTGCAAAGCGAGCTGGCGTCTGGCGGTACCGGTATCTCCGAAACCCGCGAGCTCGATGACCTGGGCGTGGCTGAAGGCCCGGCGCCTGTCGTCAAGTAAGTGGCTGCTGGCGTGAACTGACGCCAACGCTATCGGCAAACGCCCCGACTGGTTCGGGGCGTTTGCGTTTCTGGCGGGATACAACGGATATTTTTGGTTTACAGTGAGCGCGACAGTACTTACCGGAGGCCTGATGGACAGTGTGGATCTGAACGTCCTGCGCAGCGTGCTGCAATGGCGCCGCGCCGGGCAGCGCGTGATGTTGTACAGCGTGGTGCAAACCTGGGGCAGCGCGCCGCGCCCGCCGGGGGCGATGCTGGCCCTGCGCGGTGATGGTGTGGTGATTGGCTCGGTGTCGGGCGGTTGCATCGAGGATGACTTGATCGCGCGCCTGCAGGACGGCCGCTTGCCTGCTGATGGCCCGCCCGTGCAGTTGGTGACCTACGGCGTCACACGCGATGAGGCCGCACGTTTTGGCCTGCCCTGCGGCGGCACCCTGCGGCTCACCGAGGAGCGCGTGGAGGAGTGGGGTTGGGTCGAAGCGCTGCTGGCGCGTTGTGAAGATCATCAGATTGTCGCTCGCGAGCTGAACCTGGCCACCGGCGAGGTGACCTTGAGCGCCGCCAGCAAGACCGACGTGGTGAGCTTCGACGGTGAACGCTTGCGCGCCATCTATGGCCCGCGCTGGCGCCTGCTGTTGATCGGCGCCGGGCAGCTGTCGCGTTACGTAGCGCAAATGGCACGTCTGCTGGATTTCGAAGTGCTGATCTGCGACCCCCGCGAAGAGTTCGTCTACGGCTGGGAAGACCAGCATGGCCGCTTTGTGCCGGGCATGCCCGACGAGGCGGTGTTGAATATTCATACCGATGAACGCACGGCCATTGTCTGCCTCACCCACGATCCACGTCTGGATGACATGGCGTTGCTGACGGCGCTGAACTCCACGGCGTTCTATATCGGCGCCCTGGGTTCGCGGGTCAATACCCAGAAACGTCGGGAGAACCTGGCTGCGCTGGGCTTGTCGGCGGAGGCCATCGCGCGTTTGCACGGGCCGATCGGCCTGCACATCGGCAGCCATACGCCGGCGGAAATTGCGCTGTCGCTGATGGCGGAAATTGTTGCGATCAAGAACGGGGTGGCACCGATGCAGAAAAAGCCGTTGGCGGTAGCGGCGCAGTGACCGTTACAGCGATTGTGTTGGCAGCGGGGCAGGGCAGTCGCTTTCGCGCCGAAGCCGGGGCGGATCAAGACAAGTTACTGGCTGCTTGCGTGGGGCTGGATGGCGTTATCCGGCCGGTCATCGAGCAGGTGCTGGTTAACCTGCCCGCGACGCTTGTTGAACGCTGGGTGGTGACCTCACCGGAGCGCCATGAGGTGATTCGTTTAGCTGACGCGCACGGTTGCAAGGTCCTGCTGTTGGAATCGGCCGGTATGGGCGACAGCATTGCCGCTGCCGTTGCGGCCAGCGCTTCGGCGGATGGCTGGCTAGTGGTGTTGGGTGATATGCCGTTTATTCGATCCGCGACGATCGAGCGTGTGCTGGCCGATCCGGAAAACATCACAGTACCTGTGCATGCCGGGCAGTATGGGCATCCGGTGGCTTTTGGTCGTGTATTCGGGCCTGCATTGATGGCGTTGACCGGGGACCGTGGCGCGAAGCCTTTGTTTGCACAAGCACAGGTGCGGGGCGTACAGGTGGATGATCCTGGGGTGCTATGGGATGTGGACGTGCCGCAACGGTTGAGTTTCAGCGTCGAGCGCTAATACCTGTAGGAGCGAGCTTGCTCGCGAGAAACGTCAATGATAAAGCGTGCTTCCTGAATGAACGCCGGGCCTGTGAGTTTTTCGCGAGCAAGCTCGCTCCTACAGGCATTAGGGCAAGCCCCTCCCGCACTTGAACAGCCGTGTGTTCGAATCTTTTGCAAAAAAAAGCCCCGCCTGATTGCTCAGGCGGGGCTTTTTAGTGGCGGATGGAATCAGACGAGGGGTTTAGGCTCTTCTTCCACGGCCTTGTGCTCTACCGCCTGGGCAGCCGCTGCGGCAGCTGCTTCGGCTTCCTTGCGGCGACGACGCACTTCACGCGGGTCGTTCGGGGCACGGCCATTTTCGGTAAGGGCGCTGGCAGGTGCAGCTTCAACCACAGGGGCGGCCACTTCGGCAACCACCGGGGCTTCAACTTCAACCACGGGCGCAGGCTCCGCAACCGGCGTCGGCTCAACCACAGGGGCTGGCTCGGCGACGACTTCAGCAACCGGTGCCGGTGCTTCTTCTACCACTGGGGCAGGTGCTGGCGCTTCAACCGGGGCAGCCGGTTCGGCGGTCCACTGGAAGGCGGTCTGTTCTTCGCGAACTTCACGCACGGCCGGGGCTGCTTCTTCGACCACCGGAGCTTCTACAGCCGCTTCGACTACTGGCTGAGGCTCAACCATTGGAGCCGGTTCAACGGCAACCGCTTCAGTTTCCGGCTGTGCGTCGCGAACCGGGGCAACTTCCACTTCCGGAACCACTGGGGCTTCGACAGGGGTCGTGGCTTCAACGACTGGCACTTCAACAACCGGCGCTTCAACCGCTGGGGTTTCGGCGGCTGGTGCTTCTACGGCAACGGTGTCTTCGACAGCAGCGGTAGCGCGCTCGGCTTGCTCGTGAGCCTGGGCTTCAGCGGGGGCGCTGATGACCGAGCTGGCAACGGCAGCGGTAACGGCTAAGCCGGCAGCCAGCTCGGCGCCTGTTGGCTCGTTGTTGGCAGTTTCTGCGTTCTCGCCGGTTTCTTCCGAACCTTCGATTACGTTGCCGTTGGCATCACGCTGACGCTCACGACGGTTGCTGCGACGACGCTGGCCACGGGAGCGGCGGCGTGGACGATCGCCTTCGGCGTTGTCCTGGCCGTCTTCCTGCAGTTGCTCTTCGCCGGTCAGTACTTCTTCTTCGCTGGCGGCAGCGGCTTGCTCGGCGCGTGGTTGACGCTCTTCACGTGGCGGGCGCGGTTGGCGCTCTTCACGGGGGGCGCGCTCTTCACGCGGCTGGCGGGCCGGGCGTTCTTCGGCGGTAACGGCTGCGGCAGCGGCAACGGCAACGGCAGGTGCCGCGTCCAGAGGCTCGCGCAGTTCACGCACACGTTCTTCACGCTCGCCACGTGGCTTGCGGTCTTCACGTGGAGCGCGTGGGGTACGTGGGGCGCGCTCTTCACGCGGTGCACGTTCTTCACGGGCTACGGTCGGGGTGTCTTCACGGGCTTCGCGAGGCGCACGCTCTTCACGTGGTGCGCGGTCTTCACGCGGGGCACGTTCTTCGCGAGGCTTGCGCTCTTCGTCACGGCGGCCGTTGCGGTTACGGCTCTGCTGGCGACCGTTGCGACGTTCTTCGTTGCGCGCCGGGCGCTCGGCGGCAGGTTTTTCAACCACAACCGGGGCAGCAGGCTCTTCCTTGG
>NZ_WKCD01000095.1:0-18198 GCF_021606625.1 Pseudomonas sp. PA-4-8C | reverse complement strand
AAGCGGATGTGGCTGTGGGCCAGGCGCAAAACCATTGCGCCGCGTTCCTGTTTCTCGCGCCATACCGGCGTGCTGGAGCCGATCACGCACAGGGCGCGGCTGGTGGGGATGCCCAGCGCATGCAGGGCTTCGGAGGCGAGGAATTCACGAATCGAAGAGCGCAACACCGCCCGCCCGTCGCCCATGCGCGAGTAAGGCGTCATCCCGGCGCCCTTGAGGTGTAAATCCCAATGCTCGCCGGCCTCGTTATAGACCTCGCCCAGCAGCAACCCGCGGCCATCGCCCAGTTGCGGCGTGTAGCCGCCGAACTGATGCCCGGAATACACCATCGCACGCGGCTCTGCCTCGGCCCACAGCTTGTGGCCGCCGAACAGCTCGGCAAATACCGGCGTTTCGGCCACGGCCGGGTCGAGGTCAAGCAGGGCCATGGCAGCCTTGCTCGCGACGACCAGGCGCGGCTCGTCGAGGGGCTCGGGCAATACGTGGGTCGAGAATGCGTCGCCCAGGCGTGCGAAGCGGTTGTCGAAGGTCAGTTCGTCGAGGGCTTTCACCGGCCATCTCCAGCAGAATGTTCGAGCATTCTGCTGGGGATAGGGCATTTAGTCGAGTTTGCTGGGTGGCGGCTCCGGCGCATCCGCCACTTTGCCTGCCGGAGGCTCCGGGGCGTCGGGCTTGTCGAGCGGCTCGGCAATGGTCTTGCGCTCGTCTTCGGCCGGCACCAATTTGTATTCCTGGCCGTGAAGGTTCTTCAGGTAGATCTCCATCTGCCGGAACGAGATGTTGATGTGCTGTTTCTTGAACTCACGATTGATGTAGCGGTTGACCTCGTCCAGCACCGGGTTACGGTCGCCCAGATCGCGAACATGCATGCGCAGTTCGTGGTCGAGGGTGCTTTCGCCGAAGTTGAGGAAGTACACGTGGGGTTCCGGCTCTTTGAGTACCCGTGGGTTTTCTCGCGCCGCCTTGAGTAGCAATTCCTTCACCAGGTCCAGGTCGGAGCCGTAGTCCACGCCCAGTTTCAGGGTGACGCGGGTGATGGTGTCGGTCAGCGACCAGTTGATCAGTTGCCCGGTGATGAAGGTTTTGTTGGGAACGATGATGTCCTTGTTGTCGAAGTCGGTGATGGTGGTGGCGCGAATGCGGATCTTGCTCACCGTACCCGACAGGTTGCCGATGGTGATGGTGTCGCCAATGCGCACCGGGCGTTCGAACAAAATCATGATGCCGGAGATGAAGTTGGCGAAGATCTCCTGCATGCCGAAACCCAGGCCCACCGACAGCGCGGCAACCAGCCATTGCAGCTTGTCCCAGCTCACGCCGAGGGTGGAGAGCGTGGTGACAAAGCCCACGCCGGCAATGATGTAGGACAGCAAGGTAGTGGTGGCGTAGGCGCTGCCTTGGGCCAGGTCGAGCTTGGACAGCACCAGGACTTCGAGCAGGCCGGGCAAGTTGCGCGCCAGGGCGAAGGTGATGCCGATGATGATCGACGCGCCCAGCAGGTCGCCGATGCTGATGGGCACCATGCTGATATTCGTACCCGTGCCGCTGGTGTATTCGTACAGGGTGACGTTGTCCAGGTAGGAAAATACCGAGATCAGGTCCGACCACACCCAGTACAGCGCCGCGATAAAGCCGCCGAGCAGGGCCAGGCGGATCAGGCGCATGGACTGTTCGTTGACCTGCTCGATGTCCAGGGTCGGCTCTTCGATCACCGCTTCGCCGTCACCGGCCTCCTTGGCAGCCTGGCGTTTGGCCAGGGCGCGGGCGTAGGCCAGGCGCCGTGCGGCAACACCCAGGCCGCGCACAAAGGTGGCTTCGATCACCAGCCAGAACATCAGTAGGTACAGGGTGTTGATCAGCCGGTCGCTGAGTTTCAGCGCGGTGTAGTAATAGCCAAAGCACACGGCAATAAACAGCGCGATGGGCAAGGCGGTGAACACCACCCCGATAGCTTTGCGAAACAGCGAGGCCTTTTCGTGGGTTGGGCTGTTGAGCAGCAGGCGGCCCAGCAGCCAGGCCATCAGCCCGTAGCAGGTCAGTACCACGGCGATGCCCAGCACGTCGTCGGCCAGCGCCGCCGGTTGATGTTCGGCAATTGCGACCACGGCCACCAGCGCCAGTACCACCAGCCCGAGCTTGCGGATCCAGCCTTGCAGGAATTCGACCTGGGGCCTTTCCCAGCGAAAGTGCAACTCCGCCACGCCGCCCGGGGCGAGGATGCGGTAGGCGGTGTAGAACACCAGCCAGGCCTGGGCGATCTGCAGCAAGGCCGCGCCCAGGTTGGCGTTTTGCCCGCGGGCGTCGATCTGCAACGCATAGCCGCACAGCGCCAGGCCCAGGGCCACGGGCATCGCCAGCAGGATGTTGATCAGGATGGCCTGCGGCGTATGCCACTGGCTGTCGCGCTTGAAGTGGCCGATGTCCTGGTGAACCTTTTTCAGGCGCACATACAGCGCATTGCGTCGCCACAGCAGCGCGCCGATCAGCAACAGCAACGGCAGGAACAGCAGCGGGCGTTGGGTCAGGCCGTCATACAGCTCGCTGACGCTGGACGCCCAGGGCAGGGTAGTGACCTGTTTGCTCAAGTGCGCCGGTACGGTTTCCAGCCATTCGGTGTCCAGCGGCTTGTTGCTGGGGATCCAGAACATTTGCTCGTCGAGCGTGGCGCGCAGGGTGCTGGCGGTGCTGAGCAGTTGTTTCTGGTTCAGTTGCAGGGTGATGGATTCGTTGAGCAGTGCGCTCAGTTCGCGGCTCAGGCGTTCCAGCAGGTCGCTGCGGGTGATCGCCACTTCCAGCAGGGTGCGGCGCAGTTGCGGGGTGACTTCATCTGGCGGCTGGTTGGCCAGCAGGTTGTCCACATAGGCGCTGGGAGAGGTGATCAGCTCTCGCTGTTGGTTGACCTCGAACTGGTACAGGCGAATGTTGGCGATGTCGTCGGCCAGGTCTTTGTCCACGGTCAGACGCGGCAGGGCCTGCTTTTGTTTATAGAGAATCTTGGACAGCAGCAGGCTGCCCTTGAGCACGTTGATTTGCTCGTCCAGGGCCGAATCGCTTTGGGTCACGGTGTCCAGTTGCTGCTTGGTCTGCAGGTTTTTCTGGGTCAGGTCGTTGAGGCGGTCGGTGCTTTTGAGCAGGTAGTCGGACAGCTTGAGATTGTCTGCGCTTTCCTTGGCCAGGATGCTACTGCCGCCGGCTTTCTGCGCTTCGATGGACTGTTGGGTCACCGTCTGCTGGGACTGGGCCAGGCGTTTCTGGTTGATCAGGGTTTGCAGGTCCTGGATTTCCTGCTCCAGGCGTGCGGTTTTTTCCTGGATCAGGTCGTGCTGGCTGTTGCCCAGGTCTTGCAGCTGGCTGTTGCCGGCCAATTCCTGGCGGCGCAGGGGAATCAAGGCATTCAGGGCCGCCAGTTCGGCGTTGAGCTGGTTGCGCTGGTCGCTGCTGAGGGGCTTGCCGTTGTCTTTGCCGAGCTTGAGCGTCGCGTTGATTTGCTGGATGCGCGTCTGGCTGCTGCTGATTTCGGTCTGGGCGCGCTCGGGGCGGGTCTGGGCGGCGATGGTCAGGCTGTTGGCGTCGGCCAGTTCTTTTTGCAGGTCGCCTTGCTGGGTGCTGCGTTGCACCAATAACTGCTCAAGCTGCGGCACCGGCAGGCTGGCGTAGCGCTGGGCCACCGGGATGATTTTGGTGGCCTTGAGGCGCGCCAGCTCACGCTGGTTCTCATTGGTCTGGCGCGGGGCCTCTTCCAGCTGGCGCTTGAGGTCGGCCAGGCGCTGCTCGTAGTCCTGCAGATTGCCCAGGTAGGTCAGGGTCTGTTGCAGGGTCGCCTGCAGCGCCTTCATGTCGGCGTCAGGCAGCTTGCGGTCGGGCAGTTTATCCAGGCTTTGCTGGACGGCTTCGGCGCTGGGCGGGTCGGCGGCGTATACGCTGCCAACACAAAGGGTCAGGCCCAGCAGGGCAGTGGCGAGAAAAGTACGCAGGGTTGGCATAGAGACCGGTCTTGCAAAGTGAAGAATCGGGGCGTCGTTGTCCCGCAGTTTAGAGGAAGAGTCCGGGGCCCGGGCGACTTCCTTCGGGGAATCTGACGCCGACTTTGCCAATCTTGTTCCCGTCCATGACGGCGACGGTCCAGATGGTGTTGTTCCATTCCACCTGGTCGCCGACTACCGGTGCACCGCCAACCTTTTGGGTAATGAAGCGGCTCAATGGCATGTCCGGGTCGATACCCTCAAGCTTGAGCCCGTACAAGGCGGAAACCGCGCCCAGCTGGGCGTCGCCTTCGAGTACGAAGTCGCCGAAGAAGCGCAAATCGAGGCCCCGTTGCGGCGCCTGGCTGAACAGTTTGCCCAGGGCCGGCAGGTTGTGTTCGTGACCGATCACACAGAGCAGATCACCGACTTCCAGCACCGTACTACCCGACGGATGGAGCAGTTGCTGGCCACGAAACAGCGCGGCGATGCGCGTGCCTTCGGGCATTTTCAGCTCGCGCAGGGCCGCGCCGATGCACCATTTTTCTGCGCCCAGGCGGTAGACGAACAGCTCCCACTCGCTGGTGACGTGCACTTCCAGGGCCGCCCGGGAGATTGGCGCCGGGTCTGGCGGTACGGTGACTTTGAGCAGCTTGGCCACCCACGGCAGGCTGGTGCCCTGCACCAACAACGAGACCAGCACGATAAAGAACGCCAGGTTGAAGTACAGCTGCGCATGGGGCAGGCCGGCCATCAGCGGGAACACCGCGAGGATGATCGGTACCGCGCCGCGCAGGCCGACCCAGGCGATGAAGGCCTTTTCGCGCCCGTGGAACGCCTTGAATGGCAGCAGGCCAACCATCACCGACAGTGGCCGGGCAAACAGGATCATCCACAGCGCCAGGCCGAGGGCGGGCACGGCGATGGGCAGCAGGTCATGGGGCGTGACCAGCAGGCCCAGCACCAAGAACATACCGATCTGCGCCAGCCACGCCATGCCGTCGAGCATATGCAAAATGCCATGGCGGCTGCGCACCGGGCGGTTGCCGATCACCAGCCCGCACAGGTACACGGCGAGGAAGCCGCTGCCGTGCAGGGCGTTGGTCAGGGCGAATACGAACAGGCCACCGGCGATCACCAGGATCGGGTACAGGCCGTTGGCCAGGTTGATGCGGTTGACCAGTTGCAGCATCAGCCAGCCACCGCCCAGGCCTACCAGGCCGCCGATGCCGAATTCGCGGATCAGGTGGGTGAGCAGGCTCCAGTGCAGGCCGGTCTGGCCGCTGGCGAGCATGTCGATCAGGGTGACGGTGAGGAACACCGCCATCGGGTCGTTGCTGCCGGATTCGATTTCCAGGCTGGCGCTGACCCGCTCGTTGAGGCCCTTGCCGCCCAGCAGCGAGAACACCGCCGCGGCGTCCGTGGAGCCGACGATGGCGCCGATCAGCAAGCCTTGAATGATATTGAGGTTAAAAAGCCAGGCCGCGGCCATGCCCGTGAGGCCGGTGGTAATCAACACTCCCACCGTGGCCAGGGACAACGCCGGCCACAGCGCCACGCGGAAACTCGCCACCCGGGTGCGCAAACCGCCGTCGAGGAGGATCACGGCGAGGGCGAGGTTGCCCACCAGGTAGGCGGTGGGGTAGTTATCGAAAATGATGCCACCGCCATCGACCCCGGCGGTCATGCCCACGGCCAGGATAATCACCAGGATGGGGATGCCCAGGCGTGAAGAAAGCGAACTCACCAGAATACTCGCAGTCACCAGCAACGCGCCGATCAAGAACAGGCTGTTGATGGTCGTCGCATTCAAAGGCAGTACTCCAGGGCAGGGGGGGCAGGACGCAAACTGACCATGCAGTCTGCGTGCCAGGGATTCTAACCTGTTGAATTGCTGCGCTGTCAAAAAGCTTTTTCTGATTTGCGCACAAGTAAATGTGGCAGAGGGCTTGCCTCTGTAGGAGCGAGCTTGCTCGCGAAAAACTCCCAGGCGCCACGTTCATTCAGCAAGCGCGCGTTATCTTTGGCGTTTTTCGCGAGCAAGCTCGCTCCTACAAGGGTGGGGCGGATTTTAGGGCTAGAGGCGGAAGCGGCCGACCATCCCATTCAAGTCCACCGCCAACCGCGACAACTCACCGCTCGCCGCGCTGGTCTGGCTGGCACCGGTGGCCGATTGCACCGACAGGTCACGGATGTTCACCAGGTTGCGGTCCACTTCCCGCGCCACCTGGGCCTGTTCTTCCGCCGCGCTGGCGATCACCAGGTTGCGCTCGTTGATCTCCACAATCGCGGTGTTGATGGTGTCCAGCGACAGGCCCGCGCCGCGGGCGATATTCAGTGTCGATTCGGCGCGCTCGGTGCTGTTGCGCATCGAGTCCACCGCGTGTTCGGTGCCTGTCTGGATGCTGCCGATCATGCGCTCGATTTCGCTGGTGGACTGCTGGGTGCGATGGGCCAACGCGCGCACTTCATCGGCCACCACGGCGAAACCACGTCCGGCTTCCCCGGCTCGGGCTGCTTCGATCGCCGCGTTCAGGGCCAGCAGGTTGGTCTGGTCGGCCAGGCCACGGATCACGTCCAGCACTTTACCGATATCCCGCGACTCATTGGCCAGGTCGCCAATCAGGGACGCGGTGGCCTGCACGTCGGTACTCATGCGTTCGATGGCGCTGACGGTTTCCTGCACCAGGTCACGGCCGTCGCCGGCAGAGGTGGTGGCGTTGCGCGAGGCTTCGGAGGTGCTCACTGCGTTGCGTGCGACTTCTTCCACCGCACTGGTCATCTCGTTGACGGCAGTGGCGGCCTGTTCGATTTCATTGTTTTGCTGGGTCAGGCCACGGGCGCTTTCGTCGGTGACCGCATTGAGCTCTTCAGCGGCAGACGCCAACTGGGTGGCGGAGCCGGCGATACGTTGCAGGGTGTCGCGCAGTTTGTGCTGCATCTTGGCCATGGCCGCCAGCAGGCGCCCGGCCTCATCGTTGCCGTCCACGGTGATCGGGCGCGTCAGGTTGCCTTCGGCCACTTCTTCCGCGGCTTCGAGCGCCTGGGCGATAGGCAGGGTGATACTGCGCGTCAGCAACCAGGCGAACAGCAAGGTCAGCGCCGTGGCAATCACCAGCAGGCCCACGACTAGGTCAAAGGCCATGTCGTATTGGTCTTTGGCGCGCTGGTTGGTGGCGTTGGCGTCGTTGTTATTGATGTCCAGCAAGCGGGTCAACACGGCGTTGACCTGCTCGGAGTTGTCCAGCAACTCGGTGTTGAGCAGGCTGCGCAGCTCGTTGACCTGATTGGCGCGAGACAGGCTCTTCATGCGCTCTTCAATCTGACGGTACTGGCCCAACAGGCGCACGTACTCGTTGTAGGCGTTGCGCTCTTCGGTGCTGGAGATCAGTTTTTCATAGATGCCCTGGGCTGTACGAATCTGCTGATTGCGCAGTTCAAAGGCTTCCAGGGTCTTTTGCTGTACGTCCGGCTCGCGGTTGGTCAGCAAGCGGTACGACAGCACGCGCAGGCGCAGGGTCAGTTGGGTGAATTCATCCAGGGCGCGAATGCTGGGCACGCTGGCCGAGGTGATGTCTTCGGTGGCCGCACGAATTTTGCTCATCTGGTTCAGCGCGAACACACCGAGCAACAACATCAAGGCGCCAATAAACGCGAAGCCGAGGAAGGCCCTCGGGGCGATATTCATATTACGAAGAGACATGCTGGAGTCCTGGGGGAGGCGCTATCCATGCGGCCATGAGACGAGGTGTGCCCGCCTTATCGGCCCTGCGACTAAAGTCTTAAGGGGGCGCGCGCTTTTGTCGCATCGGACCAGGGGTTGGGTGAGTTCAGGAACCAGATCGGGTAAATGCAGTCACTAAGGCTCGAAAGTGCGGCCCGGCCTTGCAACATCGGGCTGCGCGGCCAGGGATAACCCTGGCATCCGAGGTGAATTTTCTTTATCGTCACCGCCCTTTTTAAACGCCCGAGAAATCAAAATGTTAGAAGCATCCCTCAGCCAATTGGAACAACTGGTCAGCGACCTCGTACAGCAGAATCAAGAACTGCTGGGCAGCAACGAATCCCTCAAGGCCGAGCTGGCCCGCGCCAAAGACGAAAACGACAGCCTGCAACTGAACCTGATGGAACAGGAAGAAAAGCACGGCGCCACCGCCGCCCGCATCCAGGCGCTGGTTGAGCGTGTGAGTGCAGGGCCTGTCAGCGCATGAGTGAGGGCATAAAGGTCGTTTCGATTCTCGGAGAGGATTACTCGATCAAGGCACCGGCCGGCGAAGATCAGACCCTGATGCATGCCGTGACTATGCTCAAGGCCTCCCTGGCCGTTACCAAGAAAAAGTACCCGACCCTGATCGGTGACAAGCTATTGGTATTGGCCGCGCTGAACCTGTGCGCCGAGCAGATTGAAATGCAACAGGCTCACCAGCAGGAACTCGACCGTTACCAAGAGCAAGTCAGCGCCACGGTCGATGTGATCTCCAAGGTGATCGGTCAGCCCTGAGGGCTAGAACCACTCGTCTTGCATGCCCAGGCACGTATCGTCGCGTGCCTCCAGAATCGCCAGTTCATGATGGCAGCTCGGTACTTCCCAGGTCAGGAAGTACCGGGCGGCCTGGAGCTTGCCCTTATAAAAGGCCGCATCGGCCGCGTCACCCTTGGCCAGCCCTTCTTCGGCGCGGATCGCCTGTTCCAGCCAGCGCCAGCCGATCACCGTGTGCCCGAACACTTTCAAGTACAGCGCCGAGTTCGCCAGGCTGCTGTTGACCTTGCCTTGGGCGAGATCGGTGAGCAGGCCAATCGTGACGCTTTGCAGCCGGTTTACCAGTTGCTCCAGGGGCTCTCGCAATGCCGTGAGTGAAGGGTGCCTTTGCGCCCGGGCTCCGGTTTCGGCGATCAGGCGAATCAGTTGCTTCAAGCCGGCACCACCGTTCTGCGCCAATTTGCGCCCGAGCAGGTCCAGGGACTGGATGCCGTGGGTGCCCTCATGGATGGGGTTTAGGCGGTTGTCGCGGTAGTACTGTTCCACCGGGTATTCGCGGGTGTAGCCGTGGCCGCCGAGAATCTGGATCGCCAACTCGTTGGCCTTGAGGCAGAACTCCGACGGCCAGGATTTGACGATGGGGGTGAGCAGGTCGAGCAGTTCGTGGGCGTGCTTGCGCTCGGTGTCGGTGGCCAGGGTGGTGGTGTCGTCGAACAGCCGCGCCGCGTACAGGCCCAGGTCAAACGCGCCTTCTACATAGGCTTTCTGGGTCAGCAGCATGCGCTTGATGTCGGCGTGCTGGATGATCGCCACCGGTGCGGTGCTTGGGTCTTTGCTATCGGGCAGGCGCCCCTGGGGCCGTTCGCGGGCGTAGTCCAGGGAATAAAGGTAGCCGGCGTAACCGAGCATTACCGCGCCCATACCCACGCCGATGCGTGCCTCGTTCATCATCTGGAACATGCAGCTCAAGCCCTGGTGCGGTTTGCCCACCAGGTAGCCGACACAGTTGCCGTTATCGCCGAAGTTTAGTGCTGTGGACGTGGTGCCGCGCCAGCCCATCTTGTGGAACAGCCCCGCCAGTAGCACATCGTTGCGAGCGCCCAGGCTGCCGTCATCGTTGACCAGGAACTTGGGCACGATAAACAGCGAAATGCCCTTCACGCCTGCGGGAGCGTCCGGCAACTTGGCCAGCACCATGTGCACGATGTTTTCCGACAGCGAATGGTCGCCACCGGAGATAAAGATTTTGTTGCCCTTGAGCCGATAACTGCCGTCAGCCGCAGGTTCCGCACGGGTCCGAATGTCCGACAGGGAAGAACCGGCATGGGGCTCGGTCAGGGCCATGGTGCCGAAGAAGCGCCCGTCGATCATCGGCTGCAGGAAGCGCTGTTTCTGCTCCTCGGTGCCGAAGCTCTCAATGAGGTTGGCGGCACCCATGGTCAGGAACGGGTAGGACGTCGACGCGGCGTTGGCCGCTTGGAAATGCGCGAAACAGGCCTGGGACAACAGCGTCGGCAGTTGCATGCCACCTGCTTCAAAGCTGCGTGCTGCGTTGAGGAAGCCGGCTTCAAGGAAGGCGTCCACGGCGGGTTTGACCTCCGGGATCAGGATCGCCTGGCCGTTCTCATAGCGCGGTTCGTTTTCGTCGTTCTTGCGGTTGTGAGGGGCGAAGTACTTTTCTGCGATGTTGCGCGCCGTGCTGATCGCGGCATCGAAGGTTTCGCGGTTGTGTTCGGCAAACCGCTCGCGCTGGGTCAGGCCCTCGGCATCGAGGACTTCATACAGCTCGAAAGCCAGATTGCGGGAACTGAGCAGCGTCTCGGACATGGCGGCGTACCTTTGAAGGAATTGGCCTGAGTCTAAGTGCGCGAATGTAGGGTGGCTAGCAAGATTGATTTAAGTGATAGAAGGGCAGAACGCTGGCGAGGCATCGAGATCGTTCCCACGCTCTGCGTGGGAACGCCTCTTTTGACGCTCCGCGTCACGCTTCTGGACGCAGAGCGTCCTTAAGCTGCATTCCCACGCGGAGCGTGGGAATGATCAGCCGCGTTGTGTCAGTTAGCCGATGGTCATCAGGCTGGCGTTACCACCCGCTGCAGCGGTGTTAACGCTCAACGCACGCTCGATCACCAGACGCTCCAGCGCAATCGCCGTTTCGCCTTGCGACATACCATGTACCCCAACAATCGCCCCACCGCGCTGCGCCACTTGCTGGCACACCGCACGCAGTTGGTCGGAATCACCGTGATGCAGCACGGCGTCAAACACCACGTCGTCCTTGGTCCAGTCGGCCACGCGCTTGATCTTCGCCTGAATCTCTTTCGGCAGGCGTGGGAACAAGGCCTTGGTCAGCTCGGTTTCCGGCCATACCGCCGAACCACCGACGGCCAATACCGCCGCCAGTTGGGTCAGCAGGTCGCCTTCCACTTCGGCCAGGCACAGTACGTGCTCGCGCGGCAGGATGGCGTAGCTGTTGCGCTCGCCGGTCGGGCCGGCCAGTTGGCGGGTGATACCGCTTTGCGACTGGGCGGCGAACTGCGTGCACAGGGCGCTCAGTTCACTGAACTTATTGCTGTCGGCCCAGGTTTTCAGGGCGGTCAGCGATTGGCTCATGGCATCACGCAGGCGCACGTCCGGCGCGGCCAACTTGTCGCCTCGTACGAAGGATTGCTCGATTGCATCGGTAGGACGAGTCGACAGCAAACGGTACAGGTACAGCGGGCCTCCGGCTTTCGGGCCAGTACCCGACAGGCCTTCGCCGCCGAACGGTTGCACGCCGACCACGGCACCCACAATGTTGCGGTTGACGTAGACGTTACCGGCGTTGACGTTGTCGATCACCTTGGCGATGGTTTCGTCGATGCGGGTGTGCACGCCCAGGGTCAGACCATAGCCGGAAGCGTTGATCTGGCCGATGAGCTGGTCGATCTCTTTACGCTTGTAGCGCACCACGTGCAGTACCGGGCCGAAGATCTCGCGTTGCAGTTCGTCGAAGCTTTCCAGCTCGATCAGGGTCGGCATCACGAAGGTGCCGCGCTTGATCTCTTCACCGTCGGCAATCGCCACTTGGTAAACGTTGCGGCCTTTGTCGCGCATGGCCTGGATGTGTTTCTCGATACCAGCCTTGGCCTCGGCGTCGATCACCGGGCCGATGTCGACCGACAGGCGTTCCGGGTTACCCAGGCGGCATTCAGCCATGGCGCCCTTGAGCATTTCGACTACACGGTCTGCCGAATCTTCCTGCAGGCACAGTACGCGCAGGGCCGAGCAACGTTGACCGGCGCTGTCGAAGGCCGACGACACGACGTCGATCACCACTTGTTCGGTCAGCGCCGAGGAGTCCACGATCATCGCGTTCTGGCCACCGGTTTCGGCGATCAGTGGAATCGGGCGACCCTGGGCATCCAGGCGACCGGCGACATTGCGTTGCAGCAGGCGCGCCACTTCGGTGGAGCCGGTGAACATCACACCTTTGACGCGATCATCACCCACCAGGCGGGCACCGACGCTTTCGCCCTGGCCTGGCAGCAATTGCAGCACACCTTCCGGAATGCCAGCTTCAAGCAGGATGCGTACGGCTTGGGCAGCCACCAGCGGCGTCTGCTCGGCAGGCTTGGCCAGCACCGGGTTACCGGCAGCCAGTGCAGCAGCCACCTGGCCGCTGAAGATGGCGAGTGGGAAGTTCCATGGGCTGATGCACACCACCGGGCCCAATGGGCGGTGGGCGTCATTGGTGAAGTCGTTGCGCGCCTGCACTGCGTAGTAGCGCAGGAAGTCCACGGCTTCACGCACTTCGGCGATGGCGTTGGCGAAGGTCTTGCCGGCTTCACGGGCCAGTAAGCCCATCAGCGGCTGGATCTCGCCTTCCATCAGATCGGCGGCGCGTTCCAGAATGGCGGCGCGTTCGGCGGGCGGGGTGGCCTGCCAGATCGGCGCGGCGCTGATGGCGCACTGGATGGCGTTGTCGACGTCTTCGACGGTGGCTTCCTGTACCTGGCCGACCACATCACGCAGGTCGGACGGGTTCAGCACCGGTTGGGCCGCTTCATTGCTGGCGGCGCAACCGAGCATCGGCGCGGCCTTCCAGTTATTGTGAGCGGTGGCCAGCAGGGCGCAGGACAGCGAGGCCAGGCGATGTTCGTTGGCCAGGTCGATACCGGCCGAGTTGGCGCGGTCGCTGCCGTATAGGTCACGCGGCAAAGGAATGCGCGGGTGCGGCAGGCCGA
This sequence comes from Pseudomonas sp. PA-4-8C, assembly GCF_021606625.1. Taxonomy (NCBI): domain Bacteria; kingdom Pseudomonadati; phylum Pseudomonadota; class Gammaproteobacteria; order Pseudomonadales; family Pseudomonadaceae; genus Pseudomonas; species Pseudomonas sp. PA-4-8C. Next base: position 5,530 of record NZ_WKCD01000095.1, on the reverse strand, counting down.
AACCGCCTTCCTGGGTCGCCATTTGCTCGATGCTGGCTACCGGGTCGGCTACCAATTCCTGGATCGAGATGGACTGGTCAGCGATACGGTTGACGAACGAGGTGTTGGCGCCGTTTTCCAGCAGGCGGCGTACCAGATAAGCCAACAGTGTTTCGTGGGTACCGACCGGCGCGTACACACGGCACGGACGGTTCAGCTTGCCTTCGGAAACCTTGCCTACAACCTGTTCGTACAGCGGTTCACCCATGCCGTGCAGGCACTGGAACTCGTACTGGCCGGGGTAATAGTTCTGACCGGCGATGTGGTAGATAGCCGACAGGGTGTGGGCGTTGTGTGTGGCGAACTGCGGGTAGATGACTTCCGGCACCGACAGCAGTTTGCGTGCGCAGGCAATGTAGGAAACGTCGGTGTACACCTTGCGGGTGTACACCGGGTAGCCTTCCAGGCCTTCGACCTGGGCGCGCTTGATTTCGCTGTCCCAGTACGCGCCTTTTACCAGGCGGATCATCAGGCGATGACGGCTGCGGCGGGCCAGGTCGATGACGTAGTCGATCACATACGGGCAACGCTTCTGGTAGGCCTGGATCACAAAACCGATGCCGTTCCAGCCGGTCAGTTGCGGCTCGAAGCACAGGCGCTCGAGCAGGTCCAGGGACAGCTCCAGGCGGTCGGCTTCTTCGGCGTCGATGTTCAGGCCGATGTCGTACTGCTTGGCCAGCAAGGTCAGCGACAGCAGGCGCGGGTACAGCTCGTCCATCACACGCTCGTACTGCGCACGGCTGTAGCGTGGGTGCAGGGCGGAGAGTTTGATGGAGATGCCCGGGCCTTCATAGATCCCACGGCCATGGGAGGCTTTGCCGATGGAATGAATGGCTTGTTCGTACGAGGCCAGGTACTTCTGGGCGTCGTGTTCGGTGAGCGCGGCTTCACCGAGCATGTCGTAGGAATAGCGGAAGCCCTTGGCTTCGAACTTGCTCGCATTGGCCAGGGCTTCGGCGATGGTTTCGCCGGTGACGAACTGCTCGCCCATCAGGCGCATGGCCATGTCGACGCCCTTGCGGATCATCGGCTCGCCGCTCTTGCCGATGATGCGGCTCAGGGACGAGGTCAGGCCTGCTTCGTTGTGAGTCGACACCAGCTTGCCAGTCAGCAGCAGGCCCCAGGTGGCGGCGTTGACGAACAGCGATGGGCTGTTGCCCAGGTGTGGCTGCCAGTTGCCGGTGCTGATCTTGTCGCGGATCAGCGCATCGCGGGTGCCTTTGTCCGGGATACGCAGCAGCGCTTCGGCCAGGCACATCAGCGCCACGCCTTCCTGGGACGACAGGGAGAATTCTTGCAGCAGGCCCTGGACAATACCGGCACGGCCGCCGGCACTCTTCTGATTGCGCAGTTTTTCGGCAATGCTCGCGGCCAGCTTGTTGGTGGCTTCGGCCATCGGTGCCGGCAGGCGCGCCTGTTCGATCAGCATCGGCACCACTTCCGGCTCGGGGCGGCGGTAAGCGGCGGTAATCGCGGCACGCAATACCGATTGCGGCAGGATGCTCTCGGCGAACTCAAGGAAGCACTGGTGGGCGTGGTCGGCCTGGACCTCGCCGGCATCATCGGCCTCCTTGCTGCTCAAGCCATTGAGCTCGGACAGGGTTGCACCACCCTCGAGTTTCTCCAGGTAATTGAAAATCGCCTGCTTGATCAGCCAGTGCGGCGTGCGATCAATGGAGGTCGCGGCGGCCTTCAGGCGTTCGCGGGTCGGGTCGTCGAGTTTGACCCCAAGGGTGGTCGTTGCCATTTTTTTATCCTCATGGGTGCCACTACCGAGTGGCATCTGCTGGCGGCAAGATTAGCTTTGCCCATCCCGAGGTGCAACCGGGTGCAACCCTTTTGTTGGTTAAATGTTCGACGCTTGATCGGAAAAAAATAAACAGACGACCGAATCCGCTCCGCGCTGGTGCATTTGCTTCTGAGATCGGCTGTTCTTGCTCCGAAAAGGAGCAAAAAAAGCGCGTTTGTCCTAAAACATACTTGGGTGCAACTTAATCGGCAGAAACTGGTTGCACCTTATTTGCTTTGTTGAATAGCATTCGCGCACCAAGGTGCAACCAACCCTCAGGGTGGGTTCATCGGCTGGCGGCTTTCCTGGGGAAACGCCAGTCATAAATGCGCGGCATGCAGGTTCGTCTATCCGGTTATCCACGGGTGGCCGTCCCCATGACCGTCGCTACATAAAAACAAAGCCAGGGCGTCACTCCTATGAGCGTTAGTAATCCAACCCTGATCACGTTCGTGATCTACATCGCAGCAATGGTGCTGATCGGTCTGATGGCCTATCGCTCCACCAACAACCTTTCCGATTACATCCTGGGCGGCCGCAGCCTCGGTAGCGTGGTGACAGCTCTGTCCGCCGGTGCTTCCGACATGAGCGGCTGGCTGTTGATGGGCTTGCCTGGCGCGATCTACATGTCCGGTCTGTCGGAAAGCTGGATTGCCATCGGCCTGATCGTCGGTGCTTACCTCAACTGGTTGTTCGTGGCCGGCCGCCTGCGGGTGCAGACCGAACACAACGGCGACGCCCTGACCCTCCCGGATTACTTCTCCAGCCGCTTCGAAGATAAAAGCGGCCTGCTGCGGATCATCTCCGCCGTGGTGATCCTGGTGTTCTTCACCATCTACTGTGCTTCCGGCATCGTTGCCGGCGCCCGCCTGTTCGAAAGCACCTTCGGCATGTCCTACGAGACCGCGCTGTGGGCCGGTGCTGCGGCGACCATTGCCTACACCTTCATCGGTGGTTTCCTGGCAGTCAGCTGGACCGACACCGTACAAGCCACGCTGATGATCTTCGCGCTGATCCTCACGCCGATCATCGTGCTGCTGGCCACCGGCGGGGTAGACACCACCTTCCTGGCCATTGAAGCCAAGGACCCGACCAGCTTCGACATGCTGAAAAACACCACCTTCATCGGCATCATCTCGCTGATGGGCTGGGGTCTGGGCTACTTCGGCCAGCCGCACATCCTCGCACGTTTCATGGCGGCGGACTCGGTGAAGTCGATCGCCAAGGCGCGTCGTATTTCCATGACCTGGATGATCCTGTGCCTGGGCGGCACCGTGGCAGTGGGCTTCTTCGGTATCGCTTACTTCTCGGCGCACCCGGAAGTGGCAGGCCCGGTGACTGAAAACCCAGAGCGTGTGTTTATCGAACTGGCCAAGATCCTGTTCAACCCATGGGTTGCCGGTGTATTGCTGTCGGCCATTCTGGCTGCTGTGATGAGTACCCTGAGCTGCCAATTGCTGGTGTGCTCCAGCGCCCTGACCGAAGACTTCTACAAGGCGTTCCTGCGCAAGGGCGCGTCCCAGCGTGAACTGGTATGGGTCGGTCGCCTGATGGTGCTGGTCGTGGCCTTGATCGCCATCGCCATGGCCGCCAACCCGGAAAACCGCGTACTGGGCCTGGTCAGCTACGCCTGGGCCGGTTTCGGTGCAGCCTTCGGCCCTGTGGTACTGATCTCGGTAATCTGGAAACACATGACCCGCAACGGCGCACTGGCCGGCATCCTGGTCGGCGCGATCACCGTAATCGTGTGGAAGCACTTCGAATTGCTGGGCCTGTACGAAATCATCCCAGGCTTCATCTTCGCCAGCCTGGCGATCTACTTCGTGAGCAAGATGGGCGCACCGACGGTGGGTATGGTCGAGCGTTTTGATGCTGCGGAAAAAGATTACAACCTGAACAAGTAATTCGTTGGGCGCTCAGCGCTTAGAGGATGAACAAAAGGCCCGCGTACTATGATCGCGGGCCTTTTTTACTTTACTGGATCAATAAAGGAGATGGCGACCATCCCTGACAAGCCGAGCGTGCAGAGAAGGAACGTTAGATGGAGCAGAAGCTTTGTTTGACGTGGAAAGGCCCGCGCCTGCTCCAGGTCAGCGACGCCTCGCCAAGCATTAAATCGGGGTAGCGCAATGACGGAATATACTGCGCAAAGCCTCGCTATCCTTTCCCTTGGTGAATTTCTCAAATAACTGCTGTGGACGGCGACCAGTCGACATTTGTCCAGGAGTGCTTCCATGGTCTCGAGTTTTCGGTAGCACAAAAAGAACATAAGTATGTTTGAGATGATTGCTGCAGATATTGAGCTAATGGCGACCAATATGATTGGAGGCCAATTCATGAACGCCTCAATACTCATACAAAAACTCACCTACCTTTTCGCCAGCCGTGCCGCCAAAATGCCCTCCTGCTGCGCCGCCGAGGCCCCCGGCAACTAACATACAGGCTAGAGCCCCTGGGCCAGTACTAGGAGCTAATAAAAAAATACACAGTGCTGTCCCGCCAAAACCACCCGCTAAGCCTCCACTAACTCCTGCGCTCAGTTTTCCCAGCTCTACATATCTGGCTTTCCTGCACTGCTCCTCTCTCCCGGTCGAACACGCCTCTTTTATCTCCAGTGCCGTCACCGTCGTACTCAATGCTATCCCCAACGGCGTCCCGTTTTTAAGCAGCTTCGCCGTCTTCGAAATCCGTGCGATGGTCTCTTGATACCGGCTTATGTCCCCCGTATGCAAATAGCTTCTGGTCGAGACACCTAGCATTTTCTTGATCGAGCCTTCATTGCGCAGCCCCGTGCCATAACGCGCAAAACCACGCAGTTGAGCGTCCAGCCTTGCAAACAGTGTTCGGCGTCGTGCGAGAAACTCCTCTCTGGCGGCACCACCGCCCCGGCGTAGTGACTGTTTGTGCAGGGCATCAATTTCTTCCAGGGTTTTTGCAATGTCTTGCAAATGCTTGCTCCAGGCATCACCTGCCGTGCCTATACCCAGCGAGGCATACCCCAGCAGCGTTTGCAGCAAATCATAGTTATGCAGTGCAAAGGCATCCCCGCCTTCGGCCATCACGCTATGGCGAATATCCCAGGCGGCTCGCATTAAGCGTGACTCTTCCAGGGTACAGGCTGCGGTGGTGTCGTCGCCGATAATGACGAGTTGCCCCGGTAGCACCACCACATTGCGAATGTGCGTGTTGAGCGCGTCGAACTTGGCTTCGGCGTGTTTGCCTAAGCGTGATTTGGCCTTGAGTTCCACGGAGGTTTGTTGCTGGTCATTGATGAAGGCGTAAGGCTGGGTCATTACACATTCCCCAGCAGTGACTGGCTCCAAGCGTGGCGATTACCTGCCATGAACACATTCCTTTTGAATGAACATGGCTGCGCAATTTAAACAGGTGATGGGACGGTGTCGTGGTTATGGGGGGTGTTTCGGGGTGGCGTTTTCACGTTTGGGAAACAGGCTACTGGGCTGCCGTAATATTCTGTCAGACGTGTGTTTTTTTACCGTAATGGGGCTTCAGCACGCGGCTACCCCCATCAAATGAAGGCGGCGGTAGGACCTTACTGATTTACCCGGTATGAGCCCAGGCCGGCCGTAAGCTGGTGCAGAATCGACCGCCCACCCTTCGCAGAGAAACACCGGAGGTTCGCTCCTGCCAACCAACCTGCATTTACTTTGGCCCTGGACGGGGCGCCCAGTGCCTTCAATG
>NZ_WKCD01000094.1:0-18806 GCF_021606625.1 Pseudomonas sp. PA-4-8C | reverse complement strand
CGCGCCCCCTCAATTGTGATAAAGAGCCCCCCCCAAGCCGCGCCAGGACCCCCCCCCCCACCCCCCGGCCGGCACCCGGCTGATGCAACCCCCCCCCGCCCCGCCCATCGCCCCGCCCACCCGCCTGATGACCCAGGGCACCCGCCACTACGACTACGACGCCTTCGGCAACCTCATCCGCGAACGACGCGGCAAAAGCCAGCAACTCGTTACTGAGTACCGCTACGACTGCCAGCATCGGTTGGTCGGGGTTACAACGCCCAACGGCCAAACCGCCAGCTATCGCTATGACCCATTTGGACGGCGTATCAGCAAGACCGTGGACGGCAAGACCACCGAATTTTTCTGGCAAGGCGACAAGCTGATAGCCGAACACCATGCAGAGCGTCATCGCAGCTACCTCTACGAACCCGACAGCTTCCGCCCCTTGGCCCTGTTGGACGGTTTCGGCCCAAAAGAAACCAAGCCCTACCACTACCAACTCGACCACCTCGGCACCCCGCAGGAACTGACCAGCCGCGAGGGCGAAATCGTCTGGTCCGCTCACTACCGCGCCTACGGCCAGATCGCCCGGCTCGACGTAGGCAACATCGACAACCCACTGCGGTTTCAAGGGCAGTATTTCGATGCGGAAAGCGGACTGCACTACAACCGCCATCGCTACTACAATCCGGATATTGGTCGCTATCTGACGCCGGACCCGGTGAAGTTGGCGGGTGGGATCAATGGCTACCAGTACGTGCCCAATCCGACAGGGTGGGTAGACCCGCTAGGCTTGAATTCATGCCCAGGCGATGATGGGTGTAAAAAGCAAACGAGTGCTGACGATCCATCCTACAAATCGAGCGTGGATGATGGACAGCCTTCAGCTCCTCTTGTTCACGGAGTAGACGCAACCTTCTTAAATAGAACACACAGCATTGAAGGGAAGCGGTCAACCAAGCGTGTGGAAGAAATTGCTCGCAGTATGCGAAACGACGGATACGATAAAAATACGCCAATAGACGTTTTTGAGTATAACGAGCAACGCTATATTGTTGATGGGCACCACCGAGCTGCCGCTGCAAGACAAACAAAGACGCCAGTCACCATAAAACTAATCCAGAATATAGGTGACCATAACAGCTCGTTCAACAGCACCCAGGACGTAATAGACGCTTCAAATGCAGTAGGACTGGATAGACTGGAAAGGCCTAGACGATGAGAGCTCAGACGCTAGAACATTTGATCACAGAATACTTGGAGCAAGTAAAAAAGGCTACCGACTTACTTGAGCAAGTGTTTGGAACCAAAAATATCATTGGTCTGTGGCGATCCAAAAAAATCCCGCAGCGTGGGACGGTCGCTGCAAATGTCACCTACGAGCTGCACGGTATTGGTTGCAGTGTTTACTTATCTGAAATATGTGTCGACTTTGATTACGGCCCGGACGATAGGGTCGACGGTTTCGACTCGTGGAGGCTGTATATGTACGCATGCGAAACACCCTGCAAGTACAAAAAATATACAGATAAACAAGCCTTGGAACGTGAGTTCAATGCGTACCTAAAAAAGGGCAAAGCCAAGAAAATCGAAGGGTCCACATCTAATTTGTACTTCATACAGTCTTGATGCCGTTCAGGTAAATCTCCTTACCCTAGACACTCTGAATATCGAATATGGGATGGGACTTGACCTCGATAACTGTGAACCAGCCAATGCATGTGCAAACTGACCCAACAACATCGGAGGTAAGCCTTGGTGCCGATCAGTCAAGCGAACGCAATACTCAAAGCAACGAAGATCAAAAGTGGGAGCTGGCTTGCCTGCGAAAGCGGTAGTGCAGTAACAGAGGCAGTGACTGACACACCGCCTTCGCGGGCAAGCCCGCTCCCACAGGGGATCTGCGCTTAACAGACTGGAATCCTTCCCACATTCACACCCACGGCGCTACTCTTTCCCACCGATGGTTTGGATGAGGCTTTTCGCAGAACGGGTATACCCAGGTCCGAATACAGCGTATCGAAATGGGGCAAAGACCAATATGGCAAATCATTTCCAACAGAATGGCGAGTACAAACCGGTCCCAATAGAGGAGCGGAAGTGAATATTGACGATCCTATGCTTGTGCCAAGTAAAGAAGGCCCGAAATCACCTCATATTGGCTATCAAACACCTGGAAAGAGAGGCGACGGAGGAGCCAAAAGAGGCCATATACTGCTCCAACTGGTTCCTGTCAGCCGGTCCAGAATAGGTGTCCCCTGATGAGTTATCTGGAAGACGAAATAGACGAAGCCTTTAATGCGCTGAACCTCGACGCTGGAAAGCTTGATTCGAGCGAACTCAACTTGTTGATAAGCTCTCTGACGAGAAAATTCTTCAAAGCGCAAAGCAATGTGCTTGATCCCGTCGAACTGAACGAGAAAAGCACCGAACACAACCCTGACTTTTGGAAGGAGGTGCCGCATCGCATTAGCGGGAATGGCCTGGTTCTGCTGGTATTAGATTCAGCGTACAGCGCCTGGAGAATGGAAAACGCTCGAGTGCTCGCCTCTGTGTTAGGCGAAACCACCGGATATCCGTTTTGGATAACCGATAACGAGCTGACGTTCTTAGTACACATGGACGATCATGACTGTGTCATTTGGGCATGAGCGCCACTCCGCCTAAATTGCAGACTATGAGGTCCATAGCCAGCCCCAATTCGCCACCTCGCCCACCTCAACCTAAACTCTGTTCAAGTTGTTTCAACGGACAGAGGATTCACCACCATGGGCAAACGTCACCCCAATCTCCCCGCCTGGCAATGGCGTCAGTACCCACAGAACCATCAGCACCCGACCAACCTGGCGTTGCACCTGATTGCCGTGCCGCTGTTTATCGTTGGTTTCCTGTTGATCGTGTCGGGCGTGTTCAGCCTGAGCCTGGCCAGTTTCGCGGTCGGCGTGATTGGCATTGTCGCGGGCCTGGCGTTGCAGCGTCATGGCCATAGCCTGGAGGCTCAGGCCAGTGAGCCGTTCAGCGATCGTAAAGATGCGGTGCAGCGCCTGGTGGTCGAGCAGTTCGTGACTTTCCCGCGCTTTGTGCTCAGCGGTGGCTGGTGGCGCGCCTGGCGGCAGCGGCACCACCACTGACCGGCAGGTTCAGGCGAACACCACCACAGTCTGACGGCTGAGGGCGATCAACTCGCCGGTCGGGCTCCACAAGGCAGCGGCAGCGTGGCCGTAGCCGTCGCGGGCGTGTTCGATGTTGACGTGGTACTGGCACCAGTCGAGGGTGGTCAGATCCTGCAGGGGCTGGATGAACTCGATGGTCCAGGTCAGGGTGCTGCCCGGCGCGGGCTTTTTCAGGTGCGGCAGCAACGCCGGTGGCCAGGCGTCGACCAGGGCGAGGATGTGCGCCTCGGTCAGTGGCTCTTCTTTTACATCCCCTCGCAACCGTACCCAACCGCCCATGTCGCGGGATTTATTGCCGGTAAACGGCAGGCCACCCACACTCCAACGCATCGCCAGATGGCGCATGAATTCGGGGGTAACGCCCTTGATGTAGGGCAGTTCCTGGCACTCATCCCAATGTTTGAAGACCGGTGGCGGCTCACTTGCCACGTCAATTTCGGAGGGGCGAGAGGCGCCAAAACTGGCCTGGACCAGGGTCGCCACTTCACCGTTCTGCACCACGCGCCCCAGCAGCTGGCTGACCGCCTTGCCTTCGCGCAGCACTTCGACTTGATAGCTGGCAGGTACATCCGGCGCTACCGGGCCGACAAAGGTGATGGCCAGGGAGCGCAGCGGTCGATCCGCCGGCACCTGAGCGCGCAGCGCCTCGTATTGCAAGGCGGCGACCAGGCCACCAAAGGTAGCCCGGCCCTGGGCCCATTCGGCAGGAATGGTGACATCCAGCGGATTGCTACGGGCAGCATCGAGCAAATCACTAAAGCGCATGGCGACCTCACATCAAGAAAATCGTGGAGGAATCTTAACCATCCAATTCGGCAGGCACAGCGCCTATTCCGGCCAAAAACCGGACCGGTTTAAAAACACTCGGCGCTGAGTGTGTCCAGCACGCGGTCGGCCTTGCCTTGCGCCTTGAGCATGGTGCGCTGCCACACCGCGACACAGGGTTGCAGGTCTGGCTCGTGACCGGCCTGGGCCAGCCATTGCCAACAGTCATGCCAATCACCCAGAGCGCTCTGGGCTTTTTTCAAATGCGACAGAGCATTAGCGGGTAATTTGTCCAGCTCCGGATACGCCTCGGCGGCGTAGCGCACACGCTTGATCAGCAACCGCAGCCGGTGGCGATCATGATCGGGATTCTTCAGGGCCTCATCGAGTCTCTGCCATTGCTTGGCCAAGCGCTTCTGGATACGCGGGCGCAAGCCCTTGAGCAGTTTCTGGTGCTGGGACGCGCGGATAAACCGCGGGAATGCATCCAGGATCAGCAGCAAGTGCGCCAGTTCCGGGCTTTGCGCCACTTGGCGGTAAGCCTCGGGCTGCAGACGCAGGCGCCGATCAGCTGCCTCGTGATGCCCGTGCTGATGCAAATACGCCGCCAGCACCTCTCGGTCGCGTAGCGGCGTAGTCAGTTGGCCAACCGTGCTGGCGGCCAATTCAAGCTGTTCGACACCAGGCAGCCCGCGCAAAGGGCGCAACAGGCTGCGCAGGCGGCGCACCGTGGTGCGCAAATCATGCAAGGCTTCATCGTCAGTGACGGCGGCGAGGCGAGCCTGGCAGCTCAGTAACCCTACTTCCAGGCCAATGACCTGAGCGACTAACTGATTGACCAACGCTGACATCCTGCCCTCACTTTCCGATAAAAAATCCTGCCCGCCGCTGGGTCATCGCCCGGCGCGAGACTCACGAATGTAGAACCGCGCTTTCTCGGCCTTGTTGGAGCAACCCTCGAACGCTTCGAATTGCTGCTGAGTCTTGGCGCCAGTCAACAGCGACAACGCCTTGGAGTAACTGACAGTGCCGGCAAAACCTTCGGCCTTGGCCAGGTCCAGTTCTTTCCAGGCGGCGTCCAATTGCGAGCCACAGCTGTCGCGATACGCGGTTTTCCCGGCACAGCCAGCCAAGGCCAACACGATCACAGGCACACAGATCCAGGCTTTCATTGATGACACCTCAAAATATACAAATTCAGTCGTAGCCTGTAGACGTTGCCTACAGGGAAAAGTGCCTTGTCCTTAGCCTGAAATCAGTAGTACCTATTGCCAGAGCATACCCGAGCCTGATCGCCAGCCTGGAAAAATATTGCGCGCTGTCAGCAAGGATTGAAGCAGGCCCCTTGATGGGTGCATTGTGGGCCCCTGTTTTGCGAAGGATCTGGCCATGAAGAAACGTGTTGCCTTAGTGCTGGGCTCCGGTGGTGCCAGGGGCTACGCCCATATCGGGGTGATCGAGGAAATCGAACGACGCGGCTATGACATCGCCTGTATCGCCGGCTGTTCCATGGGCGCCGTGGTGGGTGGGATCTACGCTGCCGGCAAGCTCGACGAGTACCGCAACTGGATCGAAAGCCTGGACTACCTTGACGTATTGCGTCTGGTGGACGTGAGCTTTCGTCTGGGGGCGATTCGTGGTGAAAAGGTGTTCGGGCAAATCCGCAAGATTGTCGGCGACATCAATATCGAGGAGTTGCGCATCCCCTACACCGCCGTCGCCACCGACCTCACCAACCAACAGGAGATCTGGTTCCAGGAAGGCTGCCTGCACCAGGCCATGCGCGCCTCGGCGGCGATCCCCAGCCTGTTCACCCCGGTGATGCAAGGCAACCGCATGCTGGTGGACGGCGGCCTGCTCAACCCGCTGCCCATCGTGCCGGTGGTGTCGAGCCATTGTGACTTGATCATTGCGGTCAACCTCAACGCCACCAACCAGAAGCACTATCAATTGCCGGTGATCCAGCGCCCGCCAGCGTTCAAGAGCCGCTTCAACAGCCTGGCCAAGTCACTGGGCTCGCACCTGCCGTTTCGCCGCAAGCAGGCGGAGCAGTTGATGAAACTGGAACAAGAAGCCTTGCAGGCCCAGGCCGCCGAAATCAACCCGTGGCTGGAGTCTGCCGAACCCGAAGCCCAACAACCTGCCGCGGCGCCGGAGAAAGCCGGCGCACCGAAGTCGGCGACCGGCTCGTTCATCATCGACAACGTCGGGCCTGCATCGCTGCTGGACCTTATCAACCAGAGTTTCGAGGTGATGCAAACCTCATTGGCGCAATACAAGATCGCTGGGTACCCACCGGATGTGCTGATCAACGTGCCGAAGCGGGTGTGCCGGTTTTTCGAGTTCTACAAAGCGCCGGAGTTGATTGCTTTGGGGCGGGAGATTGCCAGTGATACGTTGGATCGGTATGAGAGTGAGCAGAGTTGAGCGTGGAGGTGTTGCTGATGGCCTCATCGCGGGCAAGCCCGGCTCCCACAGGGAATGAATGCCAACTGTGGGAGCTGGCTTGCCTGCGATGGCGCCAGCGCAGGCACCAAAGGTTCAGGCACCTAGCAACCGATACCCCACCCCCGCCTCCGTCACGATAAACCGCGGCTGGGTGGGGTCATCCGCCAGCTTCTGGCGCAGGTGCCCCACCACGATACGCAGATAATGGCTGTCCTCGGTGTGGGTCGGGCCCCAGATGTCCTTGAGCAATTGCTGCTGGGTAATCACCCGCCCCGGATGCCGGGCCAGTTGCGCCAGCACTGCGTACTCCTTGCGGGTCAGCGCCACCTCGGCACCGTCCAGCAGAACGCGGCGATAGGCCAGGTCTACGGTCAACGGGCCAAAACTCAGGGCGGCTTCCTGGGCTTCTCCGGCCGGTGCCTGGCGCAACAGCGCGCGTACACGGGCGAGAAACTCCTGGATACCGAACGGCTTGGTCACGTAGTCATTGGCGCCACCGTCGAGGGCCTCGACCTTCTGACCTTCGCTGGCCCGCACCGACAGCACCAGCACCGGCACGCTCGACCACTCGCGAAACTCGCGCAGCACCTGCTGGCCGTCCATGTCGGGCAGGCCCAGGTCGAGTACCAGCAGATCCGGTTTGCTCAAGGCCGCTTGGGCCAGGCCTTCGTTGCCGGTGCCGGCCTCGATCACCTTATAGCCCTGGGAGGCCAGGCTGATGCGCAGGAATTTGCGGATCTGGGGTTCGTCATCAATGACAAGAATCGTCGCGGTCTGGCTCATGGTGTCTCATCAAAACCCATTAAAAAATCACCCCTCTGTAGGAGCGAGCTTGCTCGCGAAAAACTTCTAGGCACCGCGTGCATTCAGGGCGCCATCATTATCGTTAACGACCTTCGCGAGCAAGCTCGCTCCTACAAGGTTTATTCCAGGGCAGGTTGTGTCGGCAATGGCAGAAACAAGGTGATGCAAGTCCCCCAGCCATCAATGCCATCGGCCACGCTGATATGCCCACCGTGTGCGCCGACCATGCCCTGGCAGATCGCCAGGCCAAGGCCGGTGCCCTGCCCGCCCCGATCACCGCGGGCAGCGGTGTAGAACATGTCGAAGATCTTCGCACGCTCTTCCTCGGGAATCCCCGGCCCTTCATCCGCCACGGCAAAAAACAGCTGCTCATCCTGCACGCCAGCGCGCAACTGCAAGCGGCCCTGGGGCGGCGAAAACCGTGCGGCGTTTTCCAGCACGTTGACCAAGGCCTGCTCGATCAACGCCGCATGCACATACAACAAAGGCAGTTCCGGCGGCACATCGGTGCTCACCTGCAACGGCGCCAGCACAGCGCGCAATCGCCCAAGGGCACTGCCGACGATGTCGCCGGGCGACACCCAGTCGCGTGCCAGTTTCAGCGCACCGTGGCCAAGGCGGGTCATGTCCAGCAGGTTCTGGATATAGCGGTCGAGGCGCTCGGCTTCATCGCGAGTGCCTTCGAGCAGTTCGCGGCGATCCTCCAGCGGGATGGCTTCACCGAGGGCCAGCAGGCTGTCGATGCTGCCGCGCATGGACGTCAACGGCGTGCGCAAGTCGTGGGACACCGAGGCGAGCAAAGCGCTGCGCAGTTGTTCGGTTTCGCCGTGCAGGCGCGCCGATTCCAACTCCTGCCCCAGTTGTGCCCGCGCCAGCGCCTGGGCCAGCGGTTGGCTCAACGCGGTGAGTAAACGTCGACGTTGCCCGCTCAATTCCAAACCAGGCTTGGCACTGACACCCAGCAAACCCAAGGGCCCCTCTTCACCCGACAGCGGCCACCACCACCAGCGCCCAAACGGCAAGGTGCCGGTGCCCATGCCGGCCGGCTGATCATGCTGCCAGGCCCAATCGGCGGCAGCGCGTTCGGCTTCGGTGAGGGTCAACGGGCCACCGGTCTCGACCTTCCAGCCGCCCTGACCGTCGCGATTGACCAGGCACAGGTCAAGGTCGTTCCAACCTTGCAGATGGTGGGCGGCGGCGCTGATAACAGCCTGGCGGTCGGTGGCAGCGGTGAGCTTGCGCGACAGGTCGAGCAGTTCGCTGGTTTCTTCCTGGGTGTCGCGCAACGCCTGCAACTGGCGGCGCTGGCGTGCGGCGAGGTTGCCGGTCAACGCCGCCATCAACAGAAAGAACAACAGGGTCAGCACGTCTTCTTCGCGCTGGATGGCGAAGGAAAAATTCGGTGGGATAAACAGAAAATCGTAAGTCAAAAACGACAGTGCTGCACACACCAGGGACGGCCCCAGGCTGCTGCGCACCGCCACCAACAGCACGGCGGCGAGAAACACCAACGAGATGTTCGGCAGCGCCAACGCACTGGACACGGCCCAGGCCACTGCGGCAGCGGCGAGGGTCGCCACCACCGCCAAGGCGTAATCGAACCACACCAAACCGCGCACATCGGGCAGACGTGGCGGTGCGGGCATGTCATCGCTGTCGAGGACGTTGATTTCCAAGCCGCGTGCATTGCGCAACAGGCGTGCCGCTAAGCCGCCACCGAACAGGCGCCGCCGCCAGCGCATCCGTGACTGCCCCACCAGCACTAAACTGGCACGGCGTTCGGCGGCGTGCTGGATCAGGGTCTTGGCCACTTCCCCGGCGCGCAGCAACACCACTTCGCCGCCCAGCCGCTCCGCCAGTTGCTGGGCGTTTTGCAGGCGCAGGCGCGATTGCTCATCCCGCGCACGGCCGTTGTCGATGTGCACCAGGCTCCAGGGCAAATGCCGACGCTGGGCCACACGGCTGGCATGGCGCACCAGGCGTTCGGCTTGGGCATCGCCATCCACGCCGACCAGCAAACGCCCGCGCACCGCCGGCGCGGCCTGGCCGAGTTGGCGGTAGCCCTGGGCCAGGTCGTCGTCGACGTGGGCGGCGGCGGTTTGCATGGCCAGCTCGCGCAGGGCCATGAGGTTGGTCTGGGTGAAAAATGCATCAATGGCCGCACGCGCCTGTTCTGGCACATACACCTTGCCGTCACGCAGGCGCTCAAGTAACTCGCGGGACGGCAGGTCGATCAGCAGCAGTTCATCGGCCTCTTGCAGCACCCAGTCCGGCAGCGTTTCACGCACTTGCACACCGGTGATGCCACGCACCTGGTCGTTGAGGCTTTCCAGATGCTGGACGTTGACCGTGGTGAACACGTTGATGCCGGCGGCGAGCAGTTCCTGGATGTCTTGCCAGCGTTTTTCATGGCGGCTGCCGGGGGCGTTGCTGTGAGCCAGTTCGTCCACCAGCACCAGCTTTGGCTTGGCGGCGAGCAGGCCGTCGAGGTCCATTTCTTCGAGCATTACGCCACGGTATTCGCTGCGCAACAGCGGTTGTTGCGGCAGGCCGCTGAGCAAGGCCTCGGTCTCGGCGCGGCCATGGGTTTCGACCACCCCGGCGATCAGGCGTACGCCCTGGCGCAGTTGGGTATGGGCCGCCTGGAGCATGGCGTAGGTCTTACCCACACCGGGCGCGGCGCCGAGGAAGACTTTGAGCCGGCCACGGCCGTCCCGGGGCAGATCGGCTAACAGGGCATCGGCGCGGCCGGAGTCGCTCATGCTCGGGGGTTCCTTCAGGTATTTATGGAGAGTCTTCAAGGCCGCCATCGCGGGCAAGCCCGGCTCCCACAGTGGAATGCATTCCAAATGTGGGAGCCGGGCTTGCCCGCGATGGCGATCGCTTGGCTTACAACGTTTCCAAAGCCATGTTGAGGGCCAGGACGTTTACTACGGGCGGGCCTACCAGCGGGCTTTGGATGTGCTCATCCAGCAACCGCTGCAAGGTCGACACCGGCACATTTCGCGCCGCCGCCACTCGCGCCAGTTGATAGGCAATCGCCTGCGGAGGCAAGTGTGGATCAAGGCCACTGCCGGAGGTGGTCAGCGAGGCCAGTGGCACCGGGCCCTGGCCCGGCACCAACTGCTTGCTGGCCTCCTCGACGATGCGAGTGGCCAAGGCCGGATTGCTGGGGCCCAGGTTACTGGCACTGCTGGACACTGTGGCAAAAGCACCGGCTGACGGGCGTGGGTGAAACCAGCGGTCACCGGTAAAGTCCTGGGCGATCAGGCTGGAGCCGCGCACCTTGCCGCTGGCGTCGCGCACCAGGCTGCCGTTGGCTTGGTCGGGGAAGGCCACTTGCGCCACGCCAGTGACTACCAACGGGTAGGCCACGCCGGTGATCAGGGTCATGAGTACCAGCAGGCTCAGGGCTGGGCGGATAATGTTGGACATTTCAGACTCCTCAATTCAGTGGTGCGGTGGGACGCGGAGCGTCCGGGGCGGCGGCGTTCCCACGCAGAGCGTGGGAACGATCAGCAGAGCGTGGGAACGATCAGCGGACAGGTCAAACCAGGTGCAGCGCGGTCAGCAGCATGTCGATGGCCTTGATGCCCACGAACGGCACCAACAGCCCGCCCAGCCCGTAGATCAGCAGATTGCGCCGCAGCAATGCCGCCGCACTCGCCGCCTGTACGCGCACGCCGCGCAGGGCCAGCGGAATCAGCACCACAATAATCAGCGCGTTGAACACGATGGCCGAGAGGATCGCGCTCTGCGGGCTCTGCAAGTGCATGATGTTGAGCACGCCCAGTTGCGGGTAGATCGAGGCGAATAGCGCCGGCAGGATTGCGAAGTACTTGGCCACGTCGTTGGCGATGGAAAAGGTCGTCAGCGCGCCACGGGTCACCAGCAGTTCCTTGCCGATCTGCACCACGTCCAGCAGCTTGGTCGGGTCGCTGTCGAGGTCGACCATGTTGGCGGCCTCGCGCGCGGCCTGGGTGCCGTCGTTCATCGCCATACCAACGTCAGCCTGGGCCAGCGCCGGGGCGTCGTTGGCGCCGTCGCCACACATGGCGACCAGGCGACCATCGTTCTGCTCATGGCGAATACGCGCGAGTTTCTTCTCTGGCGTGGCCTCGGCCAGCACGTCGTCCACCCCCGCTTCAGCAGCAATCGCGGCGGCGGTCAGCGGGTTGTCGCCGGTGACCATCACGGTGCGAATCCCCAGCTTGCGCAGCTCGGCAAAACGCTCGCGAATACCGGGCTTGACCACGTCCTTGAGATGGATCGCCCCCAGCAACTTGCCATCGGCGCACACCAGCAAGGGCGTGCCGCCGCTTTGGGCGATCTTGTCGATTTCCCGCGACAGCGCCGGCAACAGGTCGCTGCGTTGCTGGCCGATAAACGCCAGCAGCGAATCCACCGCGCCTTTACGGAACACACGGCCCTGGTAGTCGACACCGGACAAACGGGTCTCGGCGCTGAAGGGCACGGCGGTCAACGCCTCCAGGCTTGGCTCGGCCTGCGGGTGCAAGGCGCGCAGGTATTCAACGATGGACTTGCCTTCCGCCGTGTCATCGGCCAGGGACGCCAGCAGCGCGCCTTCGGCCAACTCGCGGCCGCTGACGCCAGGCGCCGCGACCACGGCCGAGCAACGACGGTTGCCGAAGGTGATGGTGCCGGTCTTGTCCAGCAACAGCACGTGCACATCCCCCGCCGCTTCTACCGCGCGGCCAGACTTGGCGATCACGTTGAGACGCACCAGGCGGTCCATGCCGGCAATGCCAATGGCCGACAACAAGCCACCAATGGTGGTAGGAATCAGCGTCACCAGCAGTGCGACCAGGAACACCAAAGGCAAGCTGCCATTAGCGAAGTGGGCGAACGGCTGCAAGGTCACCACCACCAGCAGGAAGATCAGGGTCAGGCCGATCAGCAGGATATCCAGCGCGACTTCGTTGGGGGTTTTCTGGCGTTTGGCGCCTTCCACCAGCGCGATCATGCGGTCCAGGGTGGACTCGCCCGGGTTGGCGGTGATGCGGATGAGCAGCCAGTCCGACACCAGCCGCGTGTTGCCGGTGACGGCCGAACGGTCGCCGCCAGACTCGCGGATCACCGGGGCGGATTCGCCGGTAATCGCCGCTTCGTTGACCGCCGCAATCCCTTCGACGACCTCGCCGTCACCGGGGATCATTTCCCCGGCGGCAACACGTACCACATCGCCCTTGCGCAGGCTGGTGGCCGGTATCATTTTGAAGCTGCCGTCAGCCTCCTGGCGACGCGCGCTCAAGCCTTCGCTGCCGGCCTTGAGGCTATCGGCACGGGCCTTGCCACGCCCCTCGGCCAAGGCTTCGGCGAAGTTGGCAAACAGCACGGTGAACCACAGCCACACGGCTATTTGCACGGCGACAAACGTTGGAACGGTGGTATCGGGCACAAAGCACAGCACGGTGGTGAGGATGGCGGTCAGTTCGACCACCAGCATCACCGGCGAGCGTTGCAGTTGGCGAGGGTCCAGCTTGACGAACGCCTGAACCAGCGCTGGGCGCCACAGCGCAGAGATTGCGGTTTTGGCAGGCTCCTGGGTTTTGACCGGGGCCGCGTTTTTTGCAGGCATATTCATTTTCATATCCCTTAACTAGAAGCCCATGCTCAAGTGTTCAGCGATGGGGCCCAACGCCAGTGTCGGCAGGAAGGTCAGGCCGCCCACCAGCAAAATGGTCACGGTCAACAGGGTCACGAACAGCGCGCCATGGGTGGGGAAACTGTTCTGGCCAATCGGTGCGGCCTTCTTCATCGCCAGGCTGCCGGCCAGGGCCAGTACCGGGAGGATGTAGCCGAAGCGGCCGATCAACATGCCCAGGCCCAGCATCAGGTTATGGAACGGGGTGTTGGCGCCGAGGCCGGCAAACGCCGAACCGTTGTTGGCACTGGCCGAGGTGTAGGCGTAGAGCAACTGGCTGAAGCCATGGGGTCCGGGGTTGCTGATGGCAGCTGCCGGGCCGGGCAAGCTAGCGGCGATGGCACTCAACACCAATACGCCGACCGGCATCACCAGCAGGGTCACCACCAGCAATTGCACCTCCTTGGCCTGGAGTTTCTTGCCCAGGTATTCCGGGGTGCGGCCGATCATCAGGCCGGCGAGGAACACCGCGATCAACACGTTAAGCAACATGCCGTACATACCGGCACCGACACCGCCGAAGATCACTTCGCCGACCATCATGTTGACCAATGCCACCATCCCGCTCAGCGGGCTGAGGCTGTCCTGCATACCGTTGACCGAACCGTTGGACGCCGCGGTGGTGGTCACCGACCACAGCACGGTGCCGGTGGTGCCGAAGCGTGTTTCCTTGCCTTCCAGCGGTGCGGTTTGCTCCACCGCCGGGTTGTTCAAGGTTGGGTTGGGCTGGTATTCGGACCACAGCGACGTCGCGCCGCCGATCAGGAACAGCGCCAGCATGCACGCGAGGATCGCCCGGCTCTGGCGCAGGTCCTTGACGTAATGGCCGAAGGTAAACACCAACGCCACCGGGATCAGAATGATCGAGGCCACTTCAAACAGGTTGGCCCAGGCCGTCGGGTCTTCGAACGGATGCGCCGAGTTCACACCGAAGAAGCCACCGCCGTTGGTGCCCAGTTGCTTGATCGCAATCTGGCTGGCGGCCGGCCCCAGGGGAATCACCTGGTCCACGCCCTGCAGGGTGACGGCATCCACATAGTGGGCGAAGGTTTGCGGCACGCCCTGCCATACCAAAAACAGCGCGAGCACCAGGCACAACGGCAGCAGGCCGTAGAGGGTGGCGCGGGTCATGTCGACCCAGAAGTTGCCCAGGGTCTGGGCAGATTTGCGCCCTATCCCACGGCACAGGGCGACCAGGACGGCGAGACCGGTCGCTGCACTGACGAAGTTCTGCACGGTCAGGCCGGCCATCTGGCTCAGGTAGCTGAGAGACGCCTCACCGCTGTAGTTCTGCCAGTTGGTATTGGTCATGAAACTGACGGCGGTGTTGAACGCCAGAGTCCATTCCTGGCCGGGCAATTTCTGTGGGTTCAGTGGCAGGGAGCCCTGGAATAACAGGATCGAGAACAACAGCAAGAAGCCCGCAAGGTTGAATGCGAGCAAGGCCAGCATGTATTTCTGCCAGCTCTGTTCCTGCTGCGCATCCACGCCCGAGAGGCGATAACAGGCCTTTTCGACAGGCCCCAATACACGCGTGAGCCAGGTGCGCTGGCCTTCCATCACCTTGTAGTAGAACCGCCCCAAAAAGGGTGCCGGCACCAGTACCACCGCAAAGAAGGCGATGATCAGCCAATAGTCATAACTGTGCATAGCCCGCTCCTAGTTCCGATCCGCGCGTAACAGCGCAACCAGCAGATAAATGAACAGCGCCACGGCCAATAGCAGTGACACTCCGTCCAGAACGCTCATGGAAATTTCCCCGTCTTGCGGCGATTGCCGCGTGTGGGGGCATTGTCCGCAGGAGCGGTGTAAAGGAACGAGAGCGAGGCGCAGGGTGGGGCGTAAAGATGGCGTAAAGAGTGGGTTTATGCGGGGTTTACAGCGGGGTTTGCCGTGGCTGGGAGGGCCTCTTCGCGGGCAAGCCCGGCTCCCACATTCGACTGCGTTCTTTCAGTTAACACTCGGTCAAGTGTGGGAGCGGGCTTGCCCGCGAAAGCGCGCGCCAAGTCACCACCGCACTTATGTGGTGCAACTCATGCCACATTCAAACGCCAAACCGTCCCCCCGGCGACATAGGCACTGCTTTACGACATAGTTCTGAGGCTTGGCATAGCCACTGCAACACCTTGAATTATTCCAAACGGTTCAGGGAGCGCAGCACAATGAACACACAACTCAAACCCACCTTGGGCACCCTGCACCTATGGGGCATCGCCGTCGGGCTGGTGATCTCCGGCGAGTATTTCGGCTGGAGCTATGGCTGGGGCGTCGCCGGGACCTTGGGCTTTCTGGTGACCTCATTGATGGTCGCCGCGATGTACACCTGCTTTATCTTCAGCTTCACCGAACTGACCACTGCGATTCCCCACGCCGGAGGCCCCTTTGCCTACAGCCGTCGCGCCTTTGGTGAGAAAGGTGGCTTGATTGCAGGCCTGGCCACCTTGATCGAATTCGTCTTCGCCCCGCCCGCGATTGCCCTGGCCATTGGTGCGTACCTGAACGTGCAATTCCCGGCACTCGACCCCAAGCATGCCGCTGTCGGCGCCTATATCGTGTTCATGGGCCTGAACATCCTCGGCGTCAAACTGGCCGCTACCTTTGAACTGGTGGTGTGCGTACTCGCCGTCGCCGAACTACTGGTATTTATGGGCGTAGTCGCCCCGGCGTTCAGCTTCAGCAATTTTGCCCTCAATGGTTGGGCCGGTTCCGACACCTTCGGTGCCCCGGCGATTGCCGGGATGTTTGCCGCCATCCCCTTCGCCATCTGGTTCTTCCTCGCCATCGAAGGCGCGGCCATGGCCGCCGAAGAAGCCAAGGACCCCAAACGCACGATTCCAAAAGCCTACATCAGCGGCATCCTGACCCTGGTGATCCTGGCCATGGGCGTGATGTTCTTCGCTGGCGGCGTAGGCGACTGGCGCACCTTGTCGAACATCAACGACCCACTGCCCCAGGCGATGAAAACCGTGGTGGGCGACAGCTCCGGCTGGCTGCACATGCTGGTGTGGATTGGCCTGTTCGGCTTGGTGGCAAGCTTCCACGGCATCATTCTCGGCTACTCGCGCCAGTTCTTCGCCCTGGCCCGCGCCGGTTACCTCCCCTCCTTCCTGGCCAAACTTTCACGCTTCCAGACGCCGCACCGGGCCATCCTCGCCGGCGGCGTGGTGGGCATCGCCGCCATCTACAGCGACGGCCTGATCAACCTGGGCGGCATGACCCTGACCGCCGCGATGATCACCATGGCGGTGTTCGGTGCCATCGTCATGTACATCATGAGCATGCTCAGCCTGTTCAAACTGCGTAAGACCGAGCCACTACTGGAACGCACCTTCCGCGCGCCGGGCTACCCCATCGTGCCGGGTATTGCGCTGGCGCTAGCGGTGGTATGCCTGGTGGCGATGGCCTGGTTCAATGCCTTGATCGGGCTGATCTTCCTGGGCTTTATGGCGGTGGGCTTTATCTACTTCCAGATGACCGCACAAGACCGCATCGATGCGCCGGCGGATGCAATGTTGACCGGACAGTAGCGCCTATGAGGCAGAACGGGCCTACACTGAACTACTCAGAAAGCCCGTCACTCAAAGCAGTGATTACCGTGGGAAAATTCTCCCACGAACCTCTGCCTCAAGGAGCGTCTTATGCCGTGGTATGCATGGTTGATTATGGTAGTAGCGATCGGGTCGATCGTCGGTGGCCTGATGATGCTGCGTGACAGCGCCAACAAGGTGGAACTCACCGACGAACAACGTAAACGCGTAGCCGAGCGCAATGCGCAGGCAGATGCCAAGGATGCGCAGGATCGCTAAATCTTGCGTTACTCCCAATCCGCCTTGGCAATATGCAAGCCGTGCTGCCCTTTGTAGGCAGCACGTTCCGGCTGGCTCCAGCCATTGAGCAACTCATCCTCCAACCGGTAGATCTCCACCCCCAACGGACGACACACCGTCAGCGGATCCTGCGCATCCGGCCCCCACATCGGTAGCGACAAATCCCCGCCTGGGCACGTCGACAACGCACACAGCAAATCAATCTCGGCAAAAAACTCCAGGTAATCGCCCTTCTTCGCCGGACAGGCTTTCATGAAGTACATGTCATCCTGATTGAGCCCGGTGCACTGGAAAATATTCAACACGTCATGCACATCGAATTCCGTCAGTCCATGGGGCAATACCGCACGGGTCAGGTTCGAGTGGCAATGGTGGTGAAAGTCCTCCCCGGTCAACATACGGTTCACATAGGGGTCGCACCGCGTGCCCAACAAATCGTGCAAACGTCCACCGTGCTCATCAATGCGGTAGCTGGCCAGGCTGTCATCGGTAATAGTGACCAAGGGCCGTAGAAAAGGCAGGTTCGACCACAACCGATCATGGGTGCTGACATGGGCGCCTTGCAGCTGCCGAGTGCGCGCGGCCCACAAGCGTTCGCGTGGGTCGTTGGCGCTCCAGACATTAAAATCCCCCACCTGCGGGCCCACCGGCGTGGTCACACGGAACACATGCCCGGCCGGCACCTTCCACGCTCTCCCCGTTCGAATCGGCACCTCGAACTGTTCGATCAACGTGCGCTGGGTTTTCTGATCACGAATACGCTCATAGAACGCCGTATCCACCTGCAACGCCGAACCTTTGCTGACCTGGTACGCGGCGGGATAGTCTTTGTACATGGGGCACTCCTCCATCAAGGGCGATCAAACAAGGCGAGAGAAAGGCGTTCCGAGTCATCCAGGTACAGACTCATCGCCTCGCTGGCGGCCTGGGTTTGGTTGCGGGTTAGCAATGTGTATATCTCATGGTCACGCTCCAGCCAGGGTGATTGGAAACGTTGCTCGTCAGGCGCGGCACAGAACACCAGGCGCAACTGGGCAATCACCTGGGCGAAGAACTCGTCGAACAACGGGCTGCCCATCAACGCGACGATCTGTTGGTGAAACGCCAGGCTGTGAGTCGCCACAGCCCGCCAGTCTTCGCGCTCCCGGGCCAAGTGTGTGGCGTCAATGGCGTTTTGCATATGTGTCGATTGAGCGTCCGTCAGCGGGCCGCTTTGCGCAATCGCCTGCAACTCCAGGGTGCGGCGGACGACGAAGAGGTCGCGCACTTCTGCTCGCTCCAAGCGCCGAACTATGACGCCCTTGTTGCGGATATAGCGAGTAAGACCCTCCTGGCCCAGACGATGCAGCGCCTCGCGAATTGTATTGCGGGATGCGTTGTAGGCTTTGACCAGGTCGGCCTCGATCAGCGGCATGCCTGGTAACAAGCGGCCACCGATGATGTCGGCGCGTAGTTCCAGGGCGATCTGGTCGGCTAAAGATAGGGTGAGTGGCATCGTTACCTCGAGATTGTTGAACAATCACCGAGGAAGAGGTAACCACGTTTCGTGCCAATGTTGCCTGCGAGGGGAAATCGCAATGTCCGTTAGTTAAAGGAAAGGCCGGTCTATGACCGGCCCTCCGCGCTGTTTTCAGATCCTCAATTAATAACCAGCCTGTCGCGATTCTTTTCCAGCAATGCCTTGCCGATGCCTTTCACTTCCAGTAACTCATCCACCGCTGTGAACGGGCCGTTGCTCTCGCGATAGGCGATGATTGCCTTCGCCTTGGAAGCACCAATGCCGAACAGATCACGGCGCAGGGTTTCGGCGTCGGCGGCGTTGAGGTTGACCTTGGAAGATTGTTCGGTCTTGGTCATCTGGGTGGAGATGGGGGTTGGGGGCTCTGGCTTGATGGACGGCGCAGCGGTGGTGGCGATGGAGAAGCTGGTGAGGAAGGCGAAGATGAGCGATGAGAGGTAGAGGTTTTGCATTGGTGACGCTCCATGACATCGGTTAGAGAAAAAAGCAGCTTTTCCGAAGCTGCTTTTCAAAATTAGATGATGCTGGGAGAGAGTCAAAAGTGAGTGAGTTACAGAATGTGAGGCGGCAACAGGCACTGCATCTAACTTGCCGCCTGAATGAACGACAGATAGATTGGAAAT
>NZ_WKCD01000093.1:0-18812 GCF_021606625.1 Pseudomonas sp. PA-4-8C | reverse complement strand
CTGCTGGACCCGCTCAAGGAACGTATCCAGTCCTTCGAGAAACGTGTCGAAGAAAGCTATCAGAACGAAGCCCGTGAGCGCTTTTCCCTGGCCAAAGAGCTTGAGCGCCTGCAGCAATTGAACCTGCGCCTGTCGGACGAAGCCACCAACCTGACCCGTGCCCTCAAGGGCCAGAAAACCCAGGGCAACTGGGGTGAGCTGATTCTTGAACGGGTGCTGGAGCATGCGGGCCTGGAGAAGGGCCGTGAGTACCAGACCCAGGTCAGCCTCAAAGGCCCGGATGGCGAGCGTTTCCAGCCCGATGTGCTGATCATGTTGCCGGGCGACAAGCAGGTGGTGGTCGACTCCAAGGTCAGCTTGACCGCCTATCAACAGTACGTTGCGGCGGATGACGAGGTGATTGGCCAGGCCGCCTTGAAGCAACACGTGCTGTCCCTGCGCAATCATGTCAAAGGCTTGGCCGGCAAGGATTACAAGCGCCTTGAAGGTTTGCACAGCCTGGATTTCGTGCTGCTGTTCGTACCGATCGAGGCTGCCTTTTCT
This sequence comes from Pseudomonas sp. PA-4-8C, assembly GCF_021606625.1. Lineage (NCBI taxonomy): Bacteria > Pseudomonadati > Pseudomonadota > Gammaproteobacteria > Pseudomonadales > Pseudomonadaceae > Pseudomonas > Pseudomonas sp. PA-4-8C. The sequence goes on along the minus strand of NZ_WKCD01000093.1, from coordinate 18,269 downwards.
GCGGCATTGCAGGCCGAGCCCAACCTGTTCCAGGAAGCCTTCGACCGCCATATCGTAATCGTCAGCCCCACGACCTTGCTCGCCACCCTGCGCGTGATCGACAGCTTGTGGAAGCAGGAGCGCCAGAGCCAGAACGCGCGGGAAATTGCCGAGCGTGCCGGTTGGCTGTATGACAAGTTCGTGCTGTTTATCCAGGACCTGGACGAAGTGGGCAACCGGCTGCAACAGTTGGACAAGGCCTACAGCGCGGCGCGCAACAAGCTGACGGATGGGCGTGGGAACCTGGTCAGCCGTACCGAGCAATTAAGGTTGCTCGGGGCCCGCGCCAGTAAGAGCTTGCCGGCAGATCTGCTGGAGCGGGCAATGACCGATTCGGACGGCGTGGCGCATCTCCCGGAATAAACACGGATCGAAATTGTGGGAGCGGGCTTGCTCTAATGCCAGTCAGTTAAGCGGTCATCGCCTTCTGTAGGAGCGAGGGGGACGCCTAGTTCTTGCTCGCGAAAAACGTCAACGATAACGCGTGCTTGCTGAATGAGCGCGGCGCCTTTGAGTTTTTCGCGAGCACGCTCGCTCCTACAATAGCGATCGAATACAGCCCCGTTACAGGGGCAAATGCCTGCTCAATAGCGCCCGCAACGCCGCCGGCTTCACCGGTTTGGCCAAGTAATCCAACCCCGCCCCATGCACCTCGGCCACCATCTCCGGTCGCCCATCGGCACTGATCACCACACCGGGAATCGGCTCGGCCAATTGCGCACGCAGCCAGCCCATCAACTCGGTGCCGGTTTCGCCGTGGTCCAGGTGGTAATCCACCAACGCCAGTTGCGGGCGTATACCGTCGGCCAGCAACGCCGCGCATTCGGCCTGGTTGGCGGCTGTCCAGACTTCACAGCCCCAGCGCGTGAGCAGGCTGCGCATGCCGATCAGGATGCTGTCTTCGTTATCCACGCACAGCACCCGTGCGCCACTCAAGGGCAGGCCGGTTTCTGCCGGCGCCTTGGGCTGCGCGCTGGCCTGGTTGCGGGCCAGCGGCACGCACACGCTGAAGACGCTGCCGTTGCCCGGCCAGGAGCGCACGCTCAGGCGATGGCCCAGCACGCGGCACAGGCCGTCGGCAATCGCCAGGCCCAGGCCCAGGCCTTTTTCGGCACGGGTCTGGTGGCTGTCCAGGCGCTTGAACTCTTCGAAGATCACCTTTTGTTTATCCGGCGCAATGCCAGGGCCGCGGTCCCAGACCTCCAGGCAGAGTTCGCCCTTGCGGCGACGTACGCCTAGCAGTACCGGGCCGTCGGCATAACGGAAGGCATTGGTCAGAAAGTTCTGCAAAATCCGCCGCAGCAGCTTGATGTCGCTGTCCACTCGCAAACGGCTGCCGCGCCAGCGAAAGCGCAAGTGTTGCTCCTGGGCCAACGCCTTGAATTCTGCGCCCAGGGTGTCGAACAACTCGTTAAGGACAAAGGGCTGGCGTTGTGGATTGATCTTGCCGTTTTCCAGGCGCGAAATATCCAGCAAATCACTGATCAAGTCTTCAGCCGAGCGCAGTGAGCTGTCCAGATGCTGCACCAACTGCCGTGCCTCGCCGGACAGGCCATCGGCCTGGTGGGAGAGGGCGGCGGAAAACAGTCGCGCAGCGTTCAGCGGCTGCATCAGGTCATGGCTGACGGCCGCCAGGAACCGCGTCTTCGACTGGCTGGCGGATTCGGCCACGCCCTTGGCGTCGGTGAGGGCCACGTTCAGTTGCGACAGTTCATGGGTGCGCTCGGTCACCCGCTGCTCAAGGCCCTCGTTGGCTTCGGTCAGCGCTTGTTCGGCTTCGCGGAACGCGGTGATGTCGGTGAAGCTCATGACAAACCCGCCGCCGGGCATCGGGTTGCCGATCAACTCGATCACTCGACCATTGGGGAACAGGCGCTCGGAGGTGTGCGCACGCCCCTGGCGCATCCAGTGCAGGCGACGCGCCACGTGCACTTGCGCTTCGCCAGGGCCACACAGGCCGCGCTCGGCGTTGTAGCGAATGATGTCTGCAATTGGCCGGCCCACGCTTATCAAGCCGTCCGGGTAGTTGAACAGTTCCAGGTAACGCCGGTTCCAGGCCACCAGCTTGAGCGACTGGTCCACCACGCTGATGCCCTGGGTGATGTTCTCGATGGCGCCCTGCAGCAGGGCGCGGTTGAACTGCAGCACTTCCGAGGCCTCGTCGGCGATACGGACCACGTCCTCCAGTTGCATTTCCCGCCCTTCGATTGCCGCTTTCACCACCGCCCGCGTCGAGGAGGCCCCGAGTACGCCGGCCAGCAAGCGTTCGGTGTGGGCGATCCAATCGTTATCGGCATTCTGGTTGGGGTTGAAGCCTTTGCCTTGGCGGTAGGCGAAGCGAATAAAGCTCTGCTGGGCCCGTTCTTCCCCGACGAAGCGTGCCGCGAGGCTGAGCAGGTCGCTGATCTGCACCGACAGCATGGAGCGCGCACTCGCACGCTGGCTGATTTCCTGGCCGATAAAACGGCCTGCCTGCCAGTGCTCGGAAACCCGTGTGCGCGACAGCATCGACACCCACACGAAGAGGGTGAAATTCCCCGCGAGGGAGAACACGGTGCCCAAGGTCAGCGACGTGACCGACAGCCCGAACGGGTGGGAATGCATCCAGGTCAGGCCGGGGAAAAGGTTGAGCGACCAGCCCAGACTTTTCGCCGTCACTGGCAAGACCAAGGTGTAGAACCACAGGAAGGTACCGGCGGCCAAACCGGCAAACACCCCACGCCGGTTGGCCTGCTTCCAATAGAGTGCGCCGAGCATCGCCGGGGCCAGTTGGGTCACGGCGGCAAAGGCGATCTGGCCGATGGTCGCCAGGCTGGCGGTGGAGCCCAGCAGGCGATAGCTCACGTACGCCAGCAGCAGGATGATCACAATGCTCACCCGGCGCACCGACAGCATCCAGTGGCGGAACACTTCGAATGGCCGTTCGGCGCTGGAACGCCGCAAAAGCCAGGGCAGCAGCATGTCGTTGGAGACCATGGTCGACAAGGCGATGCTCGCCACGATCACCATGCCGGTGGCCGCCGACGCACCGCCAATAAATGCCAGCACCGCGAGCGCCGGGTGCGCCTCGGCCATCGGCAGGCTGATCACATAGGAGTCCGGCAGCACTGAGCTTGGCAACAGCATCTTGCCGCCCAGGGCGATGGGCACCACAAACAGTGCCGCGAGGATCAAATAAGCCGGAAATACCCACTTGGCCAGGCGCAAATCCTGGGGGTCGATGTTCTCCACCACCGTCACATGAAATTGTCGTGGCAGGCAGATGATCGCCATCATGGCGACGCCGGTCTGCACCACCATCGATGGCCAGTTGATGGTCTCTTTCCAGTATTCCTCCAGGCGCGGCGCGAGCATGGCCTGGCTGAACAGGTCGCCGAAACCGTCGTACAAGCCGTAGGTGACAAACGCACCCACGGCCAGAAAAGCGAACAGCTTGACCAGCGACTCAAAGGCAATCGCCAGCACCATGCCGCGGTGGTGTTCAGTGGCGTCGAGGTTGCGTGTGCCGAACACGATGGTAAACAGCGCCAGCACCAGTGACACGATCAAGGCCGTGTCCTGGGCGCGGGTGCCGGTGGTGTCGGGGCCGGCGCCGATCAGCAGGTTCACGCCCAGCACAATGCCTTTGAGCTGCAGCGCGATATAGGGCAGCACGCCGACCAGGCAAATAAGTGCCACCACCACCGCCAGGGACTGGGACTTGCCGTAGCGGGCGGCGATAAAGTCGGCGATGGAGGTGATGTTTTCCTGCTTGCTGATCAGGATCATCTTCTGCAGCACCCAGGGGGCCAGCACCAGCAACAGCACGGGCCCCAGGTAGATCGGCAAGAATGCCCACAGTTGTTCGGCCGCTTGGCCCACGGCGCCGAAGAAGGTCCAACTGGTGCAGTACACCGCCAGCGACAGGCTATACACCCAGGCACGCACGCGCGGCGGCAGCGGCGCATGGCGGCGGTCACCGTAAAAGGCGATGGCAAACATAGTGGCCATATAGGCCAGGGCAACGGCGGCGATCAGCCCGCTGGACAGCGTCATGGTAACTCCGAGCATAAGAACACCCGGGCATTCCAGGCCCGGTTGGACAGTCTCGCATGATGCCTGGTGTTAGTCAGTGTCGACCAAGGTCGTGTGGGATCGAATGTCGCAGGCGGCGTTCAGCGTGGCGGCAGGGTTTTCTGGCGCAGGATGTAGATCGTCACCAGCACCGCACTGGTCAGCATAAAGCCCCGCGCCCATGGCAGTGGCACCAGGTAGCAGGAAATCGAGATGCTCAGCCACATCAAGCCGATGGCGTAGACCTTGCCTTTGAGCGGGATGCCATTGCCGTCCAGGTAATCGCGCACCCAAGGCCCCAGGCGCGGGTGTTCCACCAGCCAGTGGTAGAAGCGCGGGGAGCTGCGAGCGAAGCAGGCGGCGGCGAGTAGCAGGAAGGGTGTGGTCGGCAATACCGGCAGGAAAATGCCGATCACTCCCAACGCTACGCTTAGCCAGCCGATGGCCAGCAGCGCATAGCGCAGGAGCAGTGGACGGTTGCCCATGGGTTCCACGGGCAAGCGACTCAGTGGTGACGTGGCTTGAGGATCGCCGGTTTTTCGTCAGGCGCGTTGCACAGCAGATACAGCGCGGTCAGGGCTTCCGGGATCTGCACGATCATGTCGTCCATCAGGTTGGCGTCGGCGGCGATGTCGGAGAACTCTGCTTCCTCTTCGAACAGGCCCGAACCGACCATGATCGGCAGCAGCATTTCGCTGACTTCTTCTTCGGCGGTTTCGAACCAGGCGGCTTCGCGCAGGAACACGCCTTCCATGAAACCGATGCACCAGCCGCGCAGGTCGGAGTCATCCGGATCGTCGCCCAGGTCCAGCTCGCACGGCAGCTCGAACTCTTCGTCGGAGGCCAGTTGGCGGGCGATGTGCGCCTTGAGGGCGACCAGGGTGGATTCGATTTCTGCGCGCTGGGCGTCGTCGCTGTAGTGAGGCTCTTCAGCGAACAGCGCATCGATCCATTCACGGTCCGGGACGGGGTCGGAGCAGATCGACAGGGCGGTCAGGTAGCCGTGGGCGGCCACGTAGTCCAGCGCCTCGTCATGCAGCTCATCGGCGTCGAGGAAGGCTTGCAGGCGGGTTAGTTGCTCAGCGAAGGACATTGAAGGGCTACCTTGGGAATAAACGATGCTGAATTCTAGGCTTTCTTGAGCGCCCAGGCCAGCCGCACGGCATATTTGCCCGGTTTTAGCCTGGTGCGTCTATTCGTCAGTGGCGCCCTTTGGTGGATAACGCTCGGGTATACTGCCGCGTTTTGTGATGCCCCTGCAGGCCCAGCGCCAATCCGGGAAAACTTCGCTTACGGATTATTTTTCGTGAGCGCGGTTTTTTTCGGCCAGCCTGCATAGAGGGATTTCGGCACCATTTTGGAGTTTTACATGCTCGAGCAGGCTCAACGCGTCCTCAAGGACATCTTCGGCTACGACAGTTTTCGTGGCCGCCAGGGTGCGATCATTGAGCGCGTGGCCAGTGGCGGCGATGCCCTGGTACTGATGCCTACCGGTGGCGGCAAGTCGCTGTGCTTCCAGGTGCCGGCGCTGTTGCGCAATGGCCTGGCCGTGGTGGTGTCGCCGCTGATTGCGCTGATGGACGATCAGGTCGCCACCCTTGAAGAACTCGGAGTCGCCGCCGCGTCGTTGAACTCCACCCTCAGCGCCGAGCAGCAGCGCGACCTGGCTGCTCGCATCAAGCGTGGCGAGGTGAAAATGCTTTACCTGGCGCCGGAGCGCCTGGTGCAGCCACGCATGCTGGCCTTTTTGCAGAGCCTTGAGATCGCCCTGTTCGCCATCGACGAAGCCCACTGCGTGTCGCAATGGGGTCACGATTTCCGCCGCGAATACCTGCAGCTTGGCCAATTGGCCGAACTGTTTCCCGATGTGCCGCGCATTGCGCTGACCGCCACCGCCGACAAGCGTACCCGCGAAGAGATCGTCGAGCGCCTGCATTTGCAGAACGCCGAGCGCTTCCTGTCGAGTTTTGACCGGCCCAATATTTTCTACCGCATCGTGCCCAAGGAGCAGCCACGCAAGCAGTTGCTGGCGTTCCTGTCCGAGCGGCGTAGTGACGCGGGCATCGTGTACTGCCTGTCGCGCAAGAAAGTCGACGAGGTCGCGGCGTTTCTCTGTGAACAAGGCTACCCGGCACTGCCTTACCATGCCGGCCTGCCCAATGAAACGCGATCAGCGCACCAAAAACGCTTCCTCAACGAGGAAGGCCTGATCATGGTGGCAACCATCGCCTTTGGCATGGGCATCGACAAATCCAACGTGCGTTTCGTGGCGCACATGGACCTGCCCAAGTCCCTCGAGGCCTATTACCAGGAAACCGGGCGTGCTGGCCGCGATGGCCTGCCGGCGGATGCCTGGATGGTCTACGGCCTGCAAGACGTGGTGATGCTCAAGCAGATGCTGCAGAACTCCGAGGGCGACGAGCGCCACAAGCGCCTGGAGCAGCATAAGCTCGACGCCATGCTCTCGTTGTGCGAAGAGACCCGCTGCCGTCGCCAGACCCTGCTGGCGTATTTCGACGAAGACATGCCTGAACCCTGCGGCCACTGCGATAACTGCATCGACGGCGTACAAACCTGGGACGCCACCGAGCCGGCGCGCCAGGCGTTGTCGACGATCTATCGCACCGGTCAGCGTTATGGTGTGGGCCATCTGGTGGACGTACTGCTGGGCAAGGACAACGAAAAAATCCGCAGCTTCGGCCACGAGAAACTCTCGGTGTACGGGGTCGGCAAAGCCCGCGCCGAAGGGGAGTGGCGTTCGCTGTTTCGCCAGATGGTTGCCCGTGGTCTGGTCGACATCGATATCGAAGGCTACGGCGGGCTACGCCTGAATGACAGTTGCCGGCCGTTGCTCAAGGGCGAAGTGAGCCTGGAACTGCGCCGCGACCTCAAGCCGCAGACCACCGCCAAAAGCAGCAGCGCCAGCCAGGCCAGCCAATTGGTGCGGGGCGAGGAGCGCGAACAATGGGAAGCCTTGCGCACCCTGCGGCGCAAACTGGCGCAGGAGCACAGCGTGCCCCCCTACGTTATCTTCCCCGACTCCACCTTGCTGGAGATGCTGCGCGAGCAGCCCACCACCATGGCCGAGATGGCCCGGGTCAGCGGTGTGGGCGCGCGCAAACTGGAGCGCTACGGCCAGGCCTTCCTGGAAGTGCTCGGCGGCCAGGCCGAAGCGCCGAAGGAAATCGCCGATATTCGCCACGAACTGATCAGCCTGGCCCGTGCCGGCATGACCCCGATCCAGATCGCCGGCCAGCTGCAATGCTCGGAAAAAAACGTGTACACCTTGCTCGCCGAGGCCATCGGCAAGCAGCAATTGTCCCTGGAGCAGGCCCTTGATTTGCCTGAGGATTTGCTCGGTGAAATCCAGGACGCCTTTCTTGATGGAGAAGGCGAATTGCCAGCCGTCACGGAGATTGCGCCGTTGTTTACCGGGCGTGTTCCGGAAGGCGTTTTGTACTGCGTGCGTGCCGCTTTGCAGTCCGAATTCGAAATTTAGTGTGCCAATTACGACAATGTAACGAATCAGTACATAGCGGGCCTTGCCTACGGGCAGGGCTCATGCTTAGCTGACTAATAATTAGCCATACTTTATTTTCAGTCTTAAACACGAGTTTTTTATGCCGTTAACCGATCAACACCGTTTTGGCATGCAGTTGGCGCAAATGTCCCGAGGTTGGCGCGCCGAACTGGATCGCCGGCTGGCGGGGCTGGGCTTGTCCCAGGCGCGCTGGCTCGTGCTGTTGCACCTGGCTCGTTTTGTCGAAGCACCCACCCAGCGTGAATTGGCCCAAAGTGTCGGCGTGGAAGGGCCCACCCTGGCCCGTCTGCTCGATAGCCTGGAAGGCCAGGGCCTGGTGCAACGCCAAGCCGTGGTGGAAGACCGTCGTGCCAAACGCATCCTGCTGTGCGATACCGCCCAACCGCTGATCGACCAGATCGAAACCATCGCCACGGCGTTGCGCCATGAGTTGTTCGTGGGTGTGAATGAGGAAGACCTGCGGGTGTGCATGCGGGTGCATGAGCACATCCTGGCGAACCTGGAAAAGTCCTGATCGCCTTCTGTAGGAGCGAGCTTGCTCGCGAAAAACGTCAACGATAACGCGCGTTTCCTGAATAAGCGCGGTGTCTGTGGTTTTTTCGCGAGCAAGCTCGCTCCTACAAAAAATCCTTGGCAATCCCTCTCCGACATTTGGGTTTGGCTTGCCTAGAACGTCTGGCCCAGGTTCAAGTACACCGCCTTCTGGTTATCATCATTGAACCCATAGCTGAAATTCAGCGGCCCCAATGGCGTATCAAACCCCAGGAAAATACTCGCGGCATTGATATAGCCGCTGTCGAACTCGTTATCGTTGTTCCACGCCCGGCCCCGTTCCAGGGATGCACCCAGGTACAACGGGAAGTCCAGCGGCAGGTACGAGCGCGGGGTGAGCCTGCGGAAGTACACTGCGCGCATCAGGCTGATGTTCTGCCCTGAAATCGCATCTTGGCGGAAGCCCGACAATTGCCGTGCGCCCCCCAGCAGGAAGCTGGAAATCACCACATCCGAATCATCCAGGGTGCGCCCATAGCGGCCGCCCAGTATCAGGGTGTCCGGGCCGTGGCTCATGGCCTTGTCCAGCTTGAATTCCCACTGGCGGTAGCGCTGGTCCGAGCCCAGGCCGGGTTCGAACTCGCGAAAGGCCAGGCTGATGTCTTCGCCGCTGTGGGGGAAGTACACGTTGTCCAGGGAATCGAAGGAGTATTTGAGCTCATAGAAGCCTTCGCTGAAGTTCACACTCGGTAGATCGCGGTCGCCAATGCGCACGTCCGCCTTGCCCCAGGCTTCGCCCACGCCGAAGCGGATCTCGCCGCTGTTGCCGATCTGTCGGCCCACGTTCAAACCAAAGCCGTAGCGTTCCAGGCGGTATTCGGAGATGGGGTCGTTGTCCAGGATCAGCTCGACGTTCTGTGCCTCGGCCTTGATGTAGGGGGCCACAAAGTAGCGTGAGCCGGTGTCCATGGGTTGGTAGAACTCGCTGTACAGCTCCTGCCGATCACCAATCTGCACCCGCGTCAGCCATTCCGCGCCGAGGCGGTTGATGCCGTTCACGCGGTAACTGGCGCCGAGGTTGAAGGCGCTGTCGCCGCGCATGTCGTCCGAAAGGTTCAAGCCCAGGCGCAGGTAGTCGGTGCCGCTGCGCTTGCCACGTGCGCTGATCACCAGGGTGTTGTCCTGGCCCTTTTTCACTACGCGGTATTGCACCTGCTCGAAGTAATCCAGGCCGTACAGGGTGCCCATGTCCGATTGCAGGCGGCCCAGGTTCAACGGTTCTCCCAGCCCCTGGCGGATGTAGTAGCGGATAACGTCGTCGCTGACCTTGGAGTCGTTCTCCACCTGGATTGCGGTGATCACCGGGGTGCGTTCGCCCGGCGTGCGCGCAGCTATCAGGTCGGCGTCGATGGGTTCGGCAGGGCGTAGGTGTGCCAGGCGTACGTCGAGGGCACGGGTGGCGCGGTAGCCGGCATCGATCATGTCCTTGGCACGCCCAAAGTCGGTGACGCCATAAGCGGCCAGCGGCGGTTGGATCAACACGTCCTTGGGGTGCAGGGCCTTGAGTTGTTCCTCGGAGTTACGCCGGGTCATCAGGGTGATGGACTGGTTGAGCACGTCCACCACGGTGGCCAGTTGCTTGCGCGAGCGCAGCGGGGTGCCGATGTCGACCACAATCGCGATATCAACGCCCATCTCCCGCGCCACATCCAACGGGATGTTGTCGGTCATACCGCCGTCCACCAGCAGGCGGCCGTCCAGTTCCACCGGGGCGAACACCGCGGGGATCGACATGCTGGCGCGTATCACCTGGGGCAGGTGGCCTTTGCTGAACACCACTTTTTCGCCGGTGGTGATGTCGGTGGCCACGGCACGGAAGGGGATTGGCAGCTTGTCGAAGTTACGCGTGTTGCTGCTGTGGGCGAACATGCTCTCCAGCAGCAGCGCCAGGTTCTGGCCCTGGATCACGCCCAGCGGCAGGCCGAGGCTGCCATCGTCGCGGAAACTGAGTTTTTGTTTGACCAGGAAATCCCGGTCATCCTGTTTGCGCCGAAACGGTACGTCTTCACGCGGTGGCGCGTCGGACAGGGCCTGCTGCCAGTCGATACCCAGCGCCAACTTCTCCAGCTCGTCAATTTTGTAGCCCGACGCGTACAACCCGCCAATCACCGCCCCCATACTGGTGCCGGCAATCGCATCGATATGAATACCTTGCTCTTCGAGCGCCTTGAGCACGCCGATATGCGCCAGGCCACGGGCGGCGCCGCCGGACAGCACCAGGCCGATTTTTGGGCGGGGGGCTTCTACAGCGTCGGCAAGTAGGGGGACAAGGCACAGGAACAGGCAAGACAGCAGGCGGCGCATCATCAATCTCGTGGCTGGGCGACAAAGGCCGCTATTATAGCCACCCGATTCGCTGAGCCTGTTACGCCAGGAGCCGCTTAATGATGTCTGCATGCAAACCCGAGATCGTGATCACCTATTGCACCCAGTGCCAGTGGTTGCTGCGCGCCGCGTGGCTGGCCCAGGAGTTACTCAGCACCTTTGCCGATGACCTGGGGCGCGTGGCGCTGGAACCGGCCACTGGCGGCGCGTTTCGCATCACCTGTGATGGCGTGCAGATTTGGGAGCGCAAGGCCGATGGCGGTTTTCCCGAGGCCAAGGTGCTCAAGCAGCGAGTGCGCGACCAGATCGACCCGCAGCGCGACCTCGGGCATAACGACCGTACCGTCTGAAGTCAGGCCGGCGCCGGTTGCTTGGCCTGGCTGGCGCTGCCCATCAGGCCGGAAAGCACGATGGCGACGATGATCAAGGCGCCGCCCAGCAGCATGCGCAGGGTCGGGGTTTCGGCAAACAACAGCCAGGCCACGGTGATGCCGTAGACCGGTTCCATCGCAAACACCACCGACGCGGTGCGCGCCTTGATCACCGCAAGGCTGGCAACAAACAGGCTGTGGGCCAAGCCGGTACAAAACACCCCCAGCAGCCCGATCCACAGCCAATCTATCCCTCGCACATCTGCCAGCCCCGGCGCGGCCACGGGCAGCAGGAGCGCGGCGACCACGACGTTCTGGCACAGCGCGGCCTGTACCGCAGGAATGCGCCCTGAACTGGCGCGATTGTTCAGCGACAACAACGAGAACAACAGGCCCGAAGCGATGCCCCACAGCAGCCCGCCCGTGGCCTCGCTGGCGAGATTGAAATCCGGGGTCACAAGCACCAGGCCAACGGTGACCAGCACCACCAGCAGCACTTCATTGGCGCGAATGCGCTCGCGGAAAATCAGCCCCTCAAGGATTACGGTAAAGGCCGGAAATGCGGTGAACCCCAGGGTCGCCACGGCCACACCCGCGACTTTGACAGCGATAAAGAACGTCACCCAATGGGCGGCCAGCACGACGCCGCTGACCAGCAGGCGACGCCAGTCACGCATCTCCAGTTTTTTCCAGGGAGCGTTGCTGGCAAAGCGGGCGAATACCGCCAGGGCCAGCACGGCAAACGCGGCCCGGCCGAATACGATGATGGCAGGGGAGGCCGCCGCCAGCTTGCCGAATACGCCGGTGAGGCCAAACATCAGTGCGCCGATATGCAGGGCGCCAAGGGCTGAGCGGGGAGTCATTGCGATCCTTGATCCAACAGGGGGTGACAGCCTCGCAGTCTAGAGGGTTGGAGGATGGGCGTCTGTCGCGGGCCGGGTGATTTTTAGCGCAAGACTCTTGCTAGCCCGCCCGACGCAACGCCCCGGGCGAGGCGCCAAAGGCCCGTAGCATGGCCGCGCAAAATGCACTTTGCGAGGCGTAGCCGACGCGCTCGGCAATCTCGCCGATGGGCAGGGAGGTTTCGCGTAAAAGCCTGAGCGCCATATGCAAGCGACGACTGCGTAGATAGTCCATCGGCGTTTGCCCGCACTCAGCCATAAACCGTGCATGCAGGCGCGGCACGGACAAATCGGCAATCCGCGCCAGGTCGGCCACCTGGAGCGGACGCGCCGCATGGCGCTCGATATGGCTATTGAACGCGGCATAAGGCAGACGCCGGCCAGGCAGCGGTTGACCCTGAGGGTGGTTGAGGCTGGCCAGTAACAACACGGCGCCTTGCTGGACGATCAGCGGGTCGTGCACCGGGCTTTGTGCCAGCCACTGCACCAGTTGGTGTTGCCGGGCATCCAGCGCTAGGCGTGCGGGTTGGTCGAGCAAGCGGCGGCTGGCATCGGCATGTTCGCCCAAGGATTGCACCACCCAGTGCTCGGTCGGCACATCCAGCACCAGGCAGCGGCTGCCATCGCGGCTGATGCAGGCGTGGTGGGTGGAGAAGGGCAGCACCATCACGCTGCTTTCGCGCACCTGGCTGCCACGGCCATCGACTTCTAGGTCCAGGTGCCCGGAAAGGCCGAACACCAACTGCGCATGGTCATGGCTGTGGGCAATGGGCGCTTCGAGGTAGTGGCGTAGCGTGAGGGTCGGGCTCATCGCGGTCTCCAGGGCGGCAAGCCGTCAGTCTACAACGCTTGGCGGGCCGCGGGCGCTGTCATCAGACTGACGCACGCTTGTCATGGACTATTAATCGCCAAGGCGCAAGCTCGCCAAAACAGCGTCGAGGGATGCCCATGACCCGTGCCGAGTTCACCAAGCCCAGCCGCAAGCAACGGGTGCGAACCCTGTGGATTTCCGACGTGCACCTGGGCACCCGGGATTGCCAGGCCGAACACCTGTCGCACTTTCTCAAGGGCTACCACGCCGACAAGGTCTACCTGGTCGGTGACATCATCGACGGTTGGAAAATGCGCGGCGGCATGTATTGGCCTCAAGCCCATACCAACGTGATCCGCCGCCTGCTGACCATGGCCAAGCGTGGCACCGAGGTCATCTATGTCACCGGCAACCATGACGAGTTCCTGCGTCGCTATTCCAAGCTGATCCTGGGCAATATCCAGTTGGTCGATGAAGCCGTGCACGTCACCGCCGATGGTCGCCACTTGCTGGTGATTCATGGCGACCAGTTTGATGTAATCACGCGCTATCACCGCTGGCTCGCCTTCCTTGGCGATTCGGCCTACGAGTTCACCCTGACGCTGAACCGCTGGCTGAACCACTGGCGTGCGCGGTACGGCTACGGGTACTGGTCGCTGTCGGCTTACCTGAAGCACAAGGTCAAGACAGCGGTGAGTTTTATCAGCGATTTCGAAGAGGCGATTGCCCACGAAGTGACCAAGCGTGAATTGCACGGGGTGGTGTGCGGGCATATTCACCATGCCGAGATTCGCAAGGTGGGCGAGGTGGATTACCTCAACTGCGGGGATTGGGTGGAGTCGTGCACGGCCTTGATCGAGCACTGGGATGGGCATATCGAGTTGTATCGGTTGGCGGATGCGCAGGCCAAAGAGGCACTGCTAAAGGCCGAAATGGTCGCTGGCTGAAGCCCTGCGTGCTTATAAAAGTGGGCGCTGGCTAGGTATCGCACACGGATTCAGCGTCCGGCATCAATCCCCTGTGGGAGCGGGCTTGCCCGCGATGGCGGTGGGCCAGGCAATTAATCTGCAACTGAACCACCGCCATCGCAGGCAAGCCAGCTCCCACACGTAATCCTGTTGCTTCAGTTGGAAACGTCGGCGATGGCTTGAGCCAGCAACGTCAAGCGCGTCGCATCAACCCCAGCCACGTTAGCCCGCCCCGAACTGACCATATACACACTGTGCTTCTCGCGCAGTTGCTTGACCTGCTCGGCACTCAAGCCGGTATAGGAAAACATCCCACGCTGCGCGCCGATATGCGCAAAGCGCTCGGCCAGCCCATGGGGCGCAAGCGCTTCCACCAACCCGGAACGCAACTGGGCGATCCGCGAACGCATGGCCTCGACTTCCTCGCTCCACTGCTTTTTCAGCTGCGCATCACCGAGGATGGTCGCCACCACGGCGGCGCCGTGATCCGGCGGTGTCGACCACAGGTTGCGAGCGATATTCGCCAGTTGGCTGCGTACATCGGTGAGCTTTTCGGCATCCGCCGCACAGACGATCAATGCACCTACGCGATCGCGATACAGGCCGAAGTTCTTCGAGCAGGAGCTGGTGATCAGCACTTCCGGCAGCTCGGCGGCAAACAGGCGCACCGCCCAGGCGTCCTGCTCCAGGCCGTCGCCAAAGCCCTGGTAGGCAAAGTCGATCAGTGGCAGCAACTGGCGTTCACGCACGATCTGCAAGACCTGGCGCCAGTCATCCTGGGACAGGTCAAAGCCGGTCGGGTTATGGCAGCACGCGTGCAGTAATACCACGTCGCCCTTGGGCACGCTGGACAGGGTCGCCAGCATCGCCGTCAGGTCCAGGCGGTTGTCGCTGCCCACGTAAGGGTAATGACTGACCTTGAGCCCGGCCTTGGCAAAAATGGTTTCGTGTATCGGCCAGGTCGGGTTGCTCAGCCACACGCCACGGCCCGGCAGGCTGTGGGCGATAAAGTCGGCACTCAGGCGCAGGGCGCCGGTGCCGCCGGGGGTTTGCGTGGCGCCAGCGCGGCGGTCACGCAGCAAGGCCGAGTCGGCGCCGAGCACCAGTTCGCTGATCAGGCTGCCGAAGGCTGCATCGCCATGGCCACCGATATAGGTCTTGGTCACTTGGGTCTCGACCAGGCGCTGTTCCGCCAGCTTCACCGAGTGAGGAATCGGCGTCAGGCCTTGGTCGTCCTTATAGACACCTACGCCCAGGTCGAACTTGTTCGGGTTGGCATCCTGGGCATACAGGTCCATCAGCCCGAGGATCGGGTCGCCGGGCACGCGACCAATGGCATCGAAATGCATTACTTGCGGCCCTCGGCGGTCTTGGCCACTTCGTCGGTGCGCGCGGCCATGATGAAGTCGTTACGGTGCAGGCCCTTGATGGAGTGGCTCCACCAGGTCACGGTGACTTTGCCCCACTCGGTGAGCAGGCCTGGGTGATGGCCTTCGGCTTCGGAGATTTCACCCATGGCGTTGGTGAAGGCCAGGGCGAATTTGAAGTTCTTGAACAGGAAAACCTTTTCCAACTGCATCACGCCGTCGCGCACTTCGATGTTCCAGTCAGGGATCTGCTTGATCAGTACCGGCAGTTCTTCATCGCTGACTTGCGGGGCATCGGCGCGGCAGGCTTCGCAGTGGGCTTGGTTCAAGGTGGTCATGGAAGGTGTCCTGAATTCGAATGATTGAAGGTCAGTGGCGTTACCCTAAAGCAACGCGGGGCCAGGGAACAGACTCACCTGGCCTTAAAACGTGAGGTTCACGCGGCTTTGGGCTTGGGTGGGAATTTCGGTGCGTGCAGACCCAGCTGCATACCGCGCTCGACCATGCCCATGATGTCTTCCTGCGCCACGTCGAACAGGCGCTTGAGTTCGGGCAAGACGAAGTACAGCGGTTGCAGGATGTCGATGCGATAGGGGGTGCGCATCGCTTCCAGCGGATCAAAGGCCTGGTGCTCAGGCTCGTCCGACAGGCAATACACACTTTCTTTAGGCGACGACAGGATGCCGCCACCGTAGATACGCCGGCCCTGGGGCGTGTCCACCAGGCCGAACTCGATGGTCATCCAGTACAGGCGCGCCAGGTACACCCGTTGCTCCTTGGTGGCCGCCAGGCCGAGCTTGCCGTAAGTGTGGGTGAATTCAGCGAACCAGGGGTTGGTCAGCAGCGGGCAGTGGCCAAAGATCTCGTGAAAAATATCCGGCTCTTGCAGGTAGTCCAATTCTTCACGGGTGCGAATAAAAGTCGCCACCGGGAACTGCTTGCTGGCCAGTAATTCAAAAAAGGTCTGGAAGGGGATCAGCGCCGGCACGCGGGCGACTTGCCAGCCGGTGGTGTCGGCCAGCACCTTGTTGATCTCGCCCAGTTGGGGAATGCGGTCCAGGGGCAGGCCGAGCTTGTCGATGCCGTCCAAGTATTCCTGGCAGGCGCGGCCCTCGATCACTTTCAATTGGCGAGTGATCAGGGTGTTCCACACCGCATGTTCTTCGGGCGGGTAGTGGATAAAACCTTGCGCATCGGGCTCGCGGGCCACGTAGTGCGTCTGCTTCATACGGCTCTCCTGCTAGGCATTCGTTCTTGTTATGTCCTGGGATGCCTCTATTGATAACCGGATAGGCGCAGGATTCCATCAGCCTTTAATGGACGCATGTAGGAAAAATCACCGACAATCGTAAAGTATTCGTTACGATAGTCCGACTTGTCACAGCTATGGGCTGGGAATGGCTGCCGTACTGTCACATAATCTTGACGACTATCTGCGCCCAGCGACAAAAAGACGCGGCGCCTACTCCCTTTTCGAGTCTTTCCATGCGTATCAAAGTGCACTGCCAGAACCGCATCGGCATCCTGCGGGACATCCTCAACCTGCTGGTGGAGTACGGCGTCAACGTCGCCAAGGGCGAAGTCGGCGGTGAGCATGGCAACGCCATCTACCTGTTCTGCCCTAACCTTGTGAACATGCAGTTCCAGGCGTTGCGCCCGCAGTTCGAGGCGATTGCCGGGGTGTTTGGCGTCAAGCGGGTAGGGCTGATGCCCAGCGAGCGTCGGCATATGGAACTCAATGCGTTGCTCGGCGCCCTGGAATTTCCAGTGCTGTCCATTGATATGGGCGGCTCCATCGTGGCCGCCAACCGTGCGGCGGCGCAGTTGCTTGGCGTACGGGTAGATGAAGTGCCCGGGATTCCCCTGTCGCGGTATGCCGAGGACTTCGACCTGCCGGAACTGGTGCGCGCCAGCAAATCGCGAATCAATGGCCTGCGGGTCAAGGTCAAGGGTGACGTATTTCTGGCGGACATCGCGCCCCTGCAATCCTCCGAGCACGATGACAGCGAAGCCATGGCCGGCGCCGTGCTCACCCTGCACCGCGCCGACCGTGTCGGTGAGCGTATCTATAACGTGCGCAAGCAAGAGCTGCGCGGTTTCGACAGCATCTTCCAAAGCTCCAAGGTCATGGCCGCAGTGGTGCGCGAAGCACGGCGCATGGCGCCGCTGGATGCGCCGCTATTAATAGAAGGCGAAACCGGCACCGGCAAGGAGCTGTTGGCCCGGGCCTGCCACTTGGCCAGCCCGCGGGGGCAGTCGCCGTTGATGGCGCTCAACTGCGCGGGGTTGCCCGAGTCGATGGCCGAGACTGAACTGTTTGGCTATGGCCCCGGCGCATTTGAAGGGGCGCGGGCGGAAGGTAAATTGGGCCTGCTTGAGCTGACGGCGGGCGGTACCTTGTTTCTCGATGGCGTGGGAGAAATGAGCGCGCGCTTGCAGGTCAAGCTGCTGCGCTTTCTGCAGGACGGTTGTTTTCGCCGGGTGGGCAGTGATGAAGAGGTGTACCTGGACGTGCGGGTGATCTGCGCGACCCAGGTGGACTTGTCGGAACTCTGCGCCCGGGGTGAGTTTCGCCAGGACCTTTATCACCGGCTGAATGTGCTGTCGCTGCATATCCCGCCGTTGCGCGAATGCCTGGATGGCCTCGCGCCGTTGGTCGAGCACTTTCTCGACCAGGCCAGTCGGCAGATCGGTTGCCCACTGCCCAAGCTGGCCCCTGCGGCCATGGACAAACTCAGCCACTACCACTGGCCGGGCAACGTGAGGCAACTGGAAAACGTGCTGTTCCAGGCGGTGTCGTTGTGTGAGGGCGGTACGGTCAAGGTTGAGCATATTCGTCTGCCGGACTATGGCGTGCGTCAGCCGCTGGGTGATTTTTCTCTGGAGGGTAGCCTGGAGGATATCGTCGGGCGCTTTGAGAAGGCGGTGTTGGAAAGCCTGTATGCCGAACACCCCAGTAGTCGCCAGTTGGGCAAGCGCCTGGGGGTGTCGCACACCACCATTGCCAACAAACTGCGCGATTACGAAGTGCTCAAGGCTGATCGCAGTTAAAACGGTGGGAGCTGGCTTGCCTGCGATGACGGCCTAACAGTCAACACAGTTGGACCGGGTACATATCCGTTATTTAGGTAACGGCCACTTAGGGTTCCGCTCTGACAGCGGCTCACTTTTGAAAGGAGCCGGAATGCCGGCCCAGCCAAAAGTAAGCAAAAGGCTCTTGCCCCACCACTCGGCACCTCGCTTAGGCTCGGTGTGCCCGAACACAGGCTTGAATCCGTGGGCCGCCGCCACGCGCCATCCATGGCGCGGGGCGGCTAACCCGGCGTCCTGCCGGGTTACC
>NZ_WKCD01000092.1:0-18941 GCF_021606625.1 Pseudomonas sp. PA-4-8C | reverse complement strand
TACCCCAGGCGCCCGCCGACGATCACGCCCATCGACATCCAGAACACCATGTCGGAGAGCTTTTCCTTGGTCCAGGTCGGGTCGAAACGGTTCAGGCGCCGGGAAGCCAGCAGCCAGGCACCGCCGATGCCGATCAGGTACATCAACCCGTACCAATGGATTTTCAGCGGACCGATGGCCAGGGCCACCGGGTCGATCTGCGGGTAAGGCAGCATTGCGACTCCTCGTTAAAACATTTAGTCATGACGCACCGGACCATGCCGATGTGCGATTAAGCCTGCGTTACAGCTGCGAGATCAAATTAAGAAGTTCACATACACACCAAACAGCCCGGCATGTTAACGGATCAGAGGTGCGCGGCCCAACTTCGAGACGATGGAACACCTGCGCGTCTGTGGGTAGAGTGGCAAAAACACAAAAGGGGTCACCCGATGTGCCTGATTGTTTTCGCCTGGCGACCGGGCCATGCCCAACCGCTGATCGTCGCGGCCAACCGCGATGAGTTCTACGCCCGCCCCAGCCTGCCGCTGGCCCAGTGGGCGGATGCGCCCCATGTCTATGCCGGTCGCGATCAGGAGGCCGGGGGCACTTGGCTGGGGGTGAACGCGGATGGGCGCTTTGCCGCCTTGACCAATATCCGCGACCCGCACCAGCCACCGGCACGCAAGTCTCGTGGCGAACTGGTTGCGCGGTTTCTCAGCGGTTCGCTGCCGATTGATGATTATTTGGCCGATGTGAATGGCCGCTCGATTGAATATGCCGGGTTTAACCTGCTGGTGGGCACGCGGGATGAGCTGTGGCACTACAACGCCAATGACACCGAGCCGACGTTGCTGAAGGCTGGGGTGTACGGGTTATCCAATGCCGGGCTGGATACGCCCTGGCCGAAGTTGCTAAAGGCCAAGGCGGCGTTCAGCGCAGTGCTGGAGAACCCCGAGCCGGAGGCCCTATTGGAGATTCTGAGCGACCCGCAGACCGCGCCGTTTGCCGAGCTGCCGGACACCGGCGTAGGCCTGGCGACTGAAAGCCTGCTGTCGAGCGTGTTTATCGCCAGCCCCAGTTACGGGACACGGGCGAGCACGGCGCTGATTGTGAATGCCGATGGGACGCGCAGGATGCTGGAGCGTAGTTTTGGCCCGCACGGGGGGCGGCTGGGTGAGGTGGACCTGATGTTTTAGCGCTGCTTGGACCACCGCTATCGCAGGCAAGCCAGCTCCCACAGGGGAATGCATTCCACAGGTGGGAGCTGGCTTGCCTGCGATGAAGGCGCCTCGGTCTTTGATCGTTCCCACGCTCTGCGTGGGAACGCCTCTTGTGACGCTCTGCGTCACGCTCTAAAAGCCGACGCGGAGCGTCCAGGGCTGCATTCCCACGCAGAGCGCGGGAACGATCTGCTAGAAGCTCGCTCCTACAGGGTTTTGGCCGAGGCCGGGTTGATCATCCGGGTCAACCCCAGGTTCTTCAACGCCAGTTGCAGCGAGCTGTGGATAACTTGCGGGTTGTCGATGGTCATCAACTCGGCGAGCAAATCCTTGGCCCTGCTCAACTCCACCTGGCGCAG
The DNA here is from genome assembly GCF_021606625.1 of Pseudomonas sp. PA-4-8C. Lineage (NCBI taxonomy): Bacteria > Pseudomonadati > Pseudomonadota > Gammaproteobacteria > Pseudomonadales > Pseudomonadaceae > Pseudomonas > Pseudomonas sp. PA-4-8C. Next base: position 17,380 of record NZ_WKCD01000092.1, on the reverse strand, counting down.
CATCCACTTCACTTTCGGCAAGTTGGTGGCGTTCATCGACAGGCTGTCAAAACCCATCGCCATCAACAGCACCGCCGCCGCGGGGTCGCCGGCCATTTCGCCGCAGATACTCACCGGTTTGCCTTCGGCATGGGCGTCGCGCACCACGTGTTGCAGCGCTTGCAGCACCGCTGGGTGCAGGTAGTCGTAGAGGTCGGCCACCCGTGGGTTGTTGCGGTCCACGGCCAGCAGGTACTGGGTCAGGTCGTTGGAGCCCACCGACAGGAAGTCCACCTGCCGCGCCAGTTCCTTGGCCTGGTACACCGCCGCCGGGATTTCGATCATCACCCCAATCGGCGGCATCGGCACATCGGCGCCTTCGTCGCGCACTTCGCCCCAGGCACGGTGGATCAGGTGCAGGGCTTCTTCCAGTTCATGGGTGCCGGAGATCATCGGCAGCAGGATGCGCAGGTTGTTCAAGCCCTCGCTGGCCTTGAGCATGGCGCGGGTCTGGACGAGGAAGATTTCGGGATGGTCGAGGGTAACGCGGATGCCACGCCAGCCAAGGAAGGGGTTGTCTTCCTTGATCGGGAAATAGGACAGTGACTTGTCGCCGCCAATATCCAGGCTGCGCATCGTCACCGGTAACGGGTGGAAGGCTTGCAGTTGCTCGCGATAAATCGCCAGCTGCTCCTTCTCGCTCGGGAAACGCTGGTTGATCATGAACGGCACTTCGGTGCGGTACAGCCCCACCCCTTCGGCACCGCGTTGCTGCGCACGGGCTACATCCGCCAGCAGGCCCGTGTTCACCAGCAGCGGTACGCGGTGGCCGTCGGGGGTGACACACGGCAGCTCGCGTAGCGAATCCAGGCCCTGGGCCAGTTGCTTCTCTTCTTCCACCACCTCGGCGTATTGCTTGCGCAGCACGTCGCTGGGGTTGGTGAACACCTCGCCGCGATGCCCGTCGACGATCATGTCGATGCCATCGACCTTGGAATACGGCAGGTCTACCAGGCCCATCACCGTCGGGATACCCATGGCCCGGGCCAGGATCGCCACGTGGGAGTTACCCGAACCCAATACCGACACCAGGCCCACCAGCTTGCCTTCAGGCACTTCGCCAAGCTGGGTGGCGGTCAATTCTTCACTGACTAAAATGGTGTTATCGGGGAAGACCATGTTGGTGCTGCGGTCTTCCTGCAAGTACGCCAACAGACGGCGACCCAGGTCGCGCACATCCGACGCCCGCTCGCGCAGGTAGGCGTCGTCCATCATTTCGAAACGGTTGACGTGATCGGTGACCACCTGGCGCAACGCGCCCTGGGCCCACTGGCCGGTCTTGATCACGGTCTTGACTTCGTTACCCAGGGACGCGTCGTCGAGCATCATCTGGTACACGTCGAACAGCGCACGCTCTTCGGGGCGCAGCTGGGTCGCCAGCTTGGTCGACAGGTTGCGCATGTCGGCGCGCACGCCTTCGAGGGCGGTCTTGAACAGTTTGATCTCGGCGTCGATGTCACTGACGCTCTTGTCCGGCACCACATCGAGGTCGGCGGGCGGCAGCATGACCACCGCGGTACCCACCGCAGCGCCTGGCGAACCCGGTACACCGACGAACTTGGCTTCCTGGATACCCTTGCCCTGGCGCCCCAGGCCGCGAATCGAGCCGGTCGCTTCGGCGTGGGCAATAACCCCGGCCAGTTGCGCGCTCATGGTCACCAGGAAGGCTTCTTCGCCTTCGTCGAACTGGCGACGCTCTTTTTGCTGGATGACCAACACGCCGACAACGCGGCGGTGGTGAATGATCGGTGCGCCAAGGAACGAGGCGTAGCGCTCTTCGCCGGTTTCGGCAAAGTAGCGATAACGCGGGTGATCGGCCGCGTTTTCGAGGTTCAGGGGTTCTTCACGCGTCCCCACCAGGCCCACCAGACCTTCATTGGGCGCCATGCTGACCTTGCCGATGGAGCGCTTGTTCAAGCCCTCCGTGGCCATCAGCACAAAACGGTTGGTCTCGGGGTCCAGCAGGTAAACCGAGCAGACCTGGCTGCCCATGGCTTCCTTGACGCGCAACACAATAATCCCCAACGCCGCCTTGAGATCCTTGGCGGAGTTAACTTCCTGGACGATCTTGCGCAGCGTATTGAGCATGGCTCGGGGTCGAACTCCGTCGTCAGTCGCGCGCTAAAAGGCGCGGGGCAAGCTCTTTGAGAGCGCGACGATAAACCTCGCGCTTGAATGTCACCACCTGGCCCAACGGATACCAATAGCTGACCCAGCGCCAGCCATCGAACTCCGGTTTACCGGTCAAATCCATCCGCACCCGCTGCTCGTTGGAGATCAGGCGCAAAAGAAACCATTTCTGCTTCTGGCCGATGCACAGCGGTTGGCTGTGGGTACGCACCAGGCGTTGCGGCAAACGATAGCGCAACCAGCCACGGGTACAGGCCAGAATTTGCACATCTTCGCGCTCAAGGCCGACTTCTTCGTTCAACTCACGGTACAAGGCGTCTTCAGGGGTTTCGTCGGGGTTGATTCCACCTTGAGGAAACTGCCAGGCATCTTGGTTGATTCGGCGAGCCCATAGCACCTGTCCGGCATCATTCGTCAGAATAATGCCGACATTAGGACGGAAACCATCGGGGTCGATCACGGCAACAACCTCGCAAACGCATGTCGCCGCATTGTTCCACAAAGGTTGTTCCAGCGGCAACGAGGCTTCTTACCTTATGTGCACTCTTGTGAAAAGACCGTATTCTGGACGCCTTTTTACAGACTTTTCAGCGAGTAACTGCAATGCGCCTGGCCTTATTCGACTTGGACAATACCCTTCTGGGCGGTGACAGCGATCACGCCTGGGGCGATTACCTGTGTGAACGCGGTTTTCTCGACCCGGTGGCCTACAAGGCCCGCAACGATGAGTTCTACCAGGACTACCTGGCCGGCACGCTGGATAACGCCGCCTACTTGAACTTCTGCCTGGAAATCCTCGGCCGCACCGAGATGGCCCAGCTGGACGCGTGGCACAACGACTACATGCGCGACTGCATCGAGCCCATCCTGCTCCCCAAGGCCGTCGAACTGCTGGCCAAGCACCGCGCCGCCGGTGACAAGCTGGTGATCATCACCGCCACCAACCGCTTCGTCACCGCGCCGATTGCCGCACGCCTGGGCGTCGAGACCTTGATCGCCACCGAGTGCGAAATGGTGGACGGCCGCTATACCGGGCGCAGCACTGATGTGCCGTGCTTTCGTGAGGGCAAGGTGACACGTTTGAACCGTTGGCTGGAAGAAACCGGGCATAGCCTGGAAGGCAGCTACTTCTACAGCGATTCGATGAATGATTTGCCGTTGCTGGAGCAGGTGACCCACCCGGTGGCAGTGGATCCGGATCCGAATTTGCGCGCTGAGGCTGAAAAGCGTGGCTGGCCGGTGATTACACTGCGCAGCTGATGACGCTATCGCAGGCAAGCCAGCTCCCACATTTGGAATGCATTCCCCTGTGGGAGCTGGCTTGCCTGCGATGAACGCGACGCGGTCTAACGCTTTAAACCGGCTTGGCGCCCATCAGCCCTGCAATCGCCACAAACCCCACCAGGCTGACCACCGCCAGCACCAGGGTGAAATTCAGGCTCCCGCCCTCGCCCTTGCGCAGCCGATTGAGCCGCGCCACCAGCCAGAACCAGGCCAGCGCCGCCACGGTGTAGAGGATGCTGGAGCCCAAGATCCAGGTTTGCCCCAATGGCCAGCCGAGCAGGTGCACCAGCCACCAGCCGGTGAACGGCATGCTCACCAGGCATATCCCCATCAGCAGCCATATAAATGCCCAGGGGCGTTGCACGGTCGCAGACGGGCCGGCGCTGCGTTTACGCCACGCCAATACCGCCAGGCCCAGGCCGCTGAGCAGCAGCAATACGGTGGCGGTGATGTGGATCACCTTGAGGGTGGTCAGCGTTTCCATGGTCTCTATTCCTTTTAGGCCGCTCAGTCAGCGTAGTCGCTCAACCGAGGAACAGCTGGTAAGCCGGGTTTTCGCTTTCATCCCAGTACGGGTAACCGATTTGCGCCAACGCGGCAGGCACCAGGTGGCGCTCGTCCGCCGGCACTTGCAAGCCCGCCACCACTCGGCCGTCAGCCGCGCCGTGGTTGCGGTAGTGGAACATCGAGATGTTCCAGCGCCCGCCGAGCTTGTGGAGAAAGTTGAACAACGCCCCCGGTCGCTCCGGAAATTCGAAGCGAAACACCAACTCGTCGCTGACTTTGGCCGCATGCCCACCGACCATATGGCGGATGTGCAACTTGGCCAGTTCGTTCTCGGTGAGGTCCAGCACCGGGAAACCCTGGCTGGTCAGGCTGGCCACCAACGCGCTGCGCGGGTCGTTCTCCGGGTGGGTCTGCACGCCGACGAAGATGTGCGCTTCGCTGCCGGAGTGGTAGCGGTAATTGAATTCGGTGATCTGGCGCTTGCCCACCGCTTCGCAGAAGGCCTTGAAGCTGCCCGGCCGCTCGGGGATGGTCACGGCGATGATGGCCTCACGACCTTCACCCAACTCGGCGCGCTCGGCCACATGGCGCAAACGGTCGAAGTTGACGTTAGCACCCGAGTCGATGGCGACAAAGCTCTGGCCGCTGACGCCACGGGTCTCGACGTACTTTTTGATCCCGGCCACACCCAGCGCACCGGCCGGTTCGGTGATGGAGCGGGTGTCATCGTAGATGTCCTTGATCGCCGCACAGATTTCATCGGTGCTGACGGTGATCACTTCGTCCACATAGTCTTTGCAGATGTCGAAGGTATGCTGGCCGATCTGCGCCACCGCCACGCCATCGGCGAAGATTCCCACAGTCGGCAAAACCACGCGCTCGCCCGCCGCCATGGCGGCTTGCAGGCAGTTGGAGTCGTCCGGCTCCACGCCGATGATCTTGATTTCCGGGCGCAGGTATTTCACATACGCCGCAATCCCGGCGATCAGGCCGCCGCCGCCCACCGGTACGAAAATCGCGTCCAGCGGCCCTGGGTGCTGGCGCAGGATCTCCATCGCCACGGTGCCCTGCCCGGCAATGGTATGCGGATCATCGTAGGGGTGGATGTACACGTAGCCTTTTTCGTCGACCAGCTTGAGCGAGTAGGCCAGGGCTTCCGGGAAGGAATCACCGTGCAACACCACTTTGCCACCACGGGAACGCACGCCTTCGACCTTGATCTCCGGGGTGGTTTTGGGCATCACGATGGTGGCTTTCACCCCCAGCACCTTGGCCGCCAGGGCCAGGCCCTGGGCATGGTTGCCGGCCGACGCGGTGACGACGCCGCGTGCACGTTCTTCGGCACTGAGCTGGGTCAGCTTGTTGTAGGCGCCGCGAATCTTGAACGAGAACACCGGCTGCAAGTCTTCGCGCTTGAGCCAAATTTTGTTACCCAGCCGCTCGGAGAGCTGGCGGGCAGTCTGCAAGGGGGTTTCCACGGCGATGTCGTAAACGCGCGAGGTGAGGATTTTTTTGACGTAGTGTTCAAGCATCGGCAGGCATCTACTTCACGGGTTGGGCAGGGCCAAGGAGTCTAACCCAGCGTTTGGCCGGGCGACCACACGAATCCCGAGGTTTTGTTGGGTTATACTCGCCGCCCTCGTTAATTCCCCGCCCGTTCCGGAGCCCGCATGACCCAGGATCAACTCAAACAGGCAGTGGCCCAGGCCGCTGTCGATTTAATCCTTCCTAAACTCGACGACAAGAGCATCGTCGGTGTCGGCACCGGTTCCACCGCCAACTGCTTTATCGACGCACTGGCCCAGCACAAGGGCGCGTTCGACGGCGCCGTGGCCAGTTCCGAAGCCACCGCTGCCCGCCTCAAGGGCCATGGCATTCCGGTGTACGAGCTCAACACCGTGAGCGACCTGGAGTTCTACGTCGACGGCGCCGATGAAAGCGACGAGCACCTGAACCTGATCAAAGGCGGCGGCGCGGCCCTGACCCGCGAGAAGATTGTCGCGGCCGTGGCCAAGACCTTCATTTGCATCGCCGACGCGAGCAAGCTGGTCCCCGTGCTGGGCACGTTCCCACTGCCGGTGGAAGTCATCCCCATGGCCCGCAGCCACGTGGCCCGCGAGCTGGTGAAACTGGGCGGCGACCCGGTGTACCGCGAAGGCGTGTTGACCGATAACGGCAACATCATCCTCGACGTGTTCAATATGCAGATCACCAACCCGGTGGAACTGGAGACGCAGATCAACGCCATTGTGGGCGTGGTCACCAACGGCCTGTTCGCCGCGCGCCCGGCGGATGTATTGCTGCTGGGTACCCCGGAAGGCGTGAAAACCCTCAAAGCCTGACCCTGTGGGAGCCGGGCTTGCCCGCGATGCAGACGACTCGGTGTATCAATGGATACCGAGGCGATGCCATCGCAGGCAAGCCAGCTCCCACATGTGTTAGCGCTCGGCTCTAAAGCGATGTAACAAAAACGCTACTTTTCGCAGCACTCCTCGCCAAAACCGTGCGCTCTGTCACGGCATCCCCTGCCCCGCCTGGTATCCAATCCGTTACAAATTACAGCCACGCGACCCACGCGTTTAACAATGCGCCAATTTGCAGCCGCCCAGGGAATGAGGCGCGCATTGTGCAAAGGGTCTGGGCTTGAACGTCCCCCTCACCTCAAGGAAGACCTTGTGATAAAGCCTCTAGCCCTCGCCATCAGCGTTGCCGGTGCCCTGTTGCCCACCCATAGCCAGGCGTACGATTACGGCCAGCACGCCAACACCACCCTGGAAAAGCTGATCAACGATTACCCTGGCCGTTATCGCGGCACGGCCAATTTTGCCGGGGCAGCCGACTGGATGCAGAGCCAGATGGGCACGGCCTATAACATCAGCCGCCAGGATTTCACCTGGAACAACGGCAGCCGGGCTTCGCAAAACGTGGTGGCCTCTGCCGCTGGCACCAAGGCCCAGTACGTGGTGATTGGCGCGCATTTCGATACCTACTTCGGCCGCCCGACCCTACAAGGCCTGGATGACAACGGTTCCGGCGCCAGCGTGTTGACTGAGGTGGCGAAGAACCTCGGCGGCCTGTCACTGGAAAATGGCCTGCAAATCGTTGGCTTCGGCGCCGAAGAAGAAGGCCTGCGTGGCTCGCGGGCCTTTGTCGACTCACTCAGCGCCAGCCAGCGCGCCAACATGCTCGCGATGATCAACCTCGACAGCCTGATCACCGGTGACATGATGTATGCCCACGCCGGCCAGAACAGCACCGCCAACCCGGCCTTGGCCTCCTTGCGCGAGCACACCTTCCAGATCGCCAAGGAGTTGAACATCCCACTGTTCAGCAACCCCGGCCTCGACCCGCAGTACCCGAAGGGCACTGGCTGCTGCAGCGATGGTGAAGCGTTCGAACCGCTGAATATCCCGATCCTTTATATAGAGGCCACCAACTGGGAACTGGGCGACCTGGACGGCTACACCCAGACCGACAACCCGAAAATCCCCGGCGGCTCGACCTGGCACGACCCCACCGAAGACAACAAAGCCGTGCTGACCGATGCATTCGGCCAGGCGCGCATCGACCAGCGCCTGCGTGACTATTCACGCCTGCTCAGCCGCCTGGTGCTGGAACTGACCAACGCCGACCTGATGGCCTCGACCGCTTCCGGCGGTGCCGTTGCGCGCAATATGCAAGACAACCTGCAACGCCAGCATCAGGCCCTGGTACGCCTGCATGATCGCCGCTGGCTGACCCTGCAAGCGGCCAGCCGCGAGGTGGGCAGCTTTGATGGCGAGATCGGCGTGGATGGCGAATACAACCCGGACAGCGGCTTCGACAGCGCCCCCAACCCCGAAGCCCGGCGCCTGGGCCTGCATGCCCTCGGCGACTACCAACTGACTTCAAGCCTGAATATCGGCGCCAGCCTCAGCTACCTCAATGGGCGCGACAAACTGGAGCATCGCGGCAAGCTCGACAGCGACACCTGGCAGGCAGCCGTCTATGCACTGCTCAACGATGGTGGGCCAAGCTGGCTGGCCGGTGACCTGAGCGTGGGCCACACGCGCTTCGACTCCAAGCGCAACCTGGTCATCCAGGCCAATGGCGGGCCGATCCTGCTCAACCAGCAACTGACGGGCGATACCGATGCCCTGGCGTTGGGCGCACGGGTGCTGGGTGGCTATGACTTTGACTTTGGCGCGATCAAGAGCGGGCCGTTCGCCGGCCTGGACTACAGCCATTACCGCATCGACAAGTTCCACGAAAAGCAGAACCTGCGCACGGCCCTAGAGTACGAAGAGCAGTCTTTCGACTCCCTGGAAGCCAGCCTCGGCTGGCGCGTGCGCGGCGCTGTTGCCCTGCCCTATGGCCTGAACCTGATGCCCTACGGCGACATCGCCTGGGTCAAGGAATTGGCCGACGGCCGCCTGGACGACCTGCAACTCACCGCACGCGCCGATGGCCAGGCCCGCACCGCCAGGCTGGGCTCAGTGGATAAGAGCTTCGCTCGCGCACAACTGGGCAGCCAACTGGCGATCACCCCACAGCTGGGCGTGTTCGCCGAGGTCAACGGCCGCCTCGGGCATGCCGAAGGCAGCCAGACCGGTTATTCGCTGGGTGTGCAGTGGATGTTCTGATCAGGGTTTCTTGAACACGTAAAACAGGTTGGGCTCGCTGACCATGTACAGCGTGCCGTCGTCATCCATGGCGATCCCTTCGGCCTGGGGCACGCGCTTGCTCAGGCCATGGCGCCCTTTAAGCAACGACAGACTGCTTAGAGGGCGACCATCAATATCCAGCTCCAAGACCAGGAACGACTCATCCGACAGCGCCAACAGATGGCCGCTGCGCTCGTCGTATTGCAAGCTCGACAGGTCGCGCACAAACAGCCCGGCATCGCGCTTGGGGTTGTTGATCACATGCACCGAATAGGTTTTTTCCGGCTTGAAATGGGGAAACCCGTGCACCTCGTAGATCAGCATGGGGTCGCGTTCCTTGGCCACGAACAAGCGCTTGCCCACCGAATCGTAGGCCAACCCTTCAAAGCCCTTGTTGCCGCCGACGTGCACGCCCAGAGTCATTTGCTCCGCATCGGCAGCGTCGAGGAACTTGGTGTCTTCGTCCACATGCACTTTGATCAAGCGCTGCTGGCGCTCATCGCTGATGACGTAGATGTTGTCGCTGATAAATTCCACCGCTTCGGCATCGCCAAAGCCCACCAGGGGAATGCGCCGCAGGATCTTGCCCTCCAGCGACAACTCGACCAGTTCGGCGTTTTTATTGGTGACGGTAAACAGGCTTTTGCGCACAGGGTCGTAGGTCAGGGCCGAGACATCGTCGTCGAGCCCTTCGATCACCTGGCCTTCGAGGGTGACACGGTAGTCCGCCAGGCCAATGGCGCGCTCATCCGCAGGCTGGTACCACACCCGCCAGTTGAACCAGGCGCGTTCGAACAGACGGAACTGCTGTGCCACCAGCCCGGCAGCGACCAAGGCGAGCAATAGCAAGATAAAAACAGCAGGTTTAGGGCGGGCAAGTCGACGCATCGGGGCGGGCTCAGAGAAAAAACTGGCGAATAGATATCAAGGTCACCTGAATTTAAACTTAAACGCACCGGACTGTCTGGCGAATGCCGTTTATAAAGAAAAGTCTGACGTAATTCGTCAGTTATTTCTGCTTTTCAAAGCGATAGAACAGGTTTGGCTCACTGACCATGTACAGGTTGCCGCTCTCGTCCATGGTCACGCCTTCGGCACGGGGGATCGTGTCTTTCAGGCCATTGAAGCCGCCAAGCAAGGTCATGAAGCTGACTTGCTCGCCCGTTTCATCCAGTTCCAGCAGCAGGTGGGAATCGGCCGACAGCACCAGCAAATGCCCGGTACGTGGATCGATGGATAAAGCCGAGAGGTTACGCACATCCAGTTCGGTGCTGGCCAGTTTTTGCTTGTCGCCGGTCAGCGTATTGCCATCGCTTTTCCAGGTGAACAAGGCCGGCGGGCGCTCTTCGCCCAGCACCAGTTGCTGGTTACGCTTGTCCCAGGTGACGGCTTCAAAGGCTTTGTTCTGGTCTTTGGACGGGCCCAGGTCATAACTGGGGAAATCGGCCTTGTTCAGCGCCGTAGTGCCGGCGTCGACCTTGACCACGGTCAGGCTGTGATCGCGTTCATCGACCACCGCCATCAAGCCGTTTTCCATCACTGCCACGCCTTCCGGATTGTTCCAACCGTTGAGCGGCATTTTGCGCAACACATCGCCTTGCAGGCTCAGTTCGACCAGGAAGGGATTCTTGCCCATCACTGAAAACAGGGTTTTGGTCTGCGGGTTATAGGACAGGTCTGATGCCTCGTCCTTCTCCATACCGGGCAGCAACTTGGCGTCGATCACCGCGTGATAGTCCGGCAGCCACACACTTTCGCGGCGTTCGGCCGAACTCTCGAAACGTTCCAGCACCCACAGCAGGCCGCGATCGTCCCAGTGCATGGCCCAGGCGATGCCATACAAAATGGCACCGGCCAAGAACACCCAGGAATACCAGCGCATGGACAAGCGAGAGCGGAGCGAGGTTTTCGAAGTGGGCAGAGGCACGACCATTGAGCGCTTTTCCGGAAAGTGAGCTGTAGGGGATAGCACAGGATTCAAGGACCCGCGCGCAAGAGCAGGGAATTATCCGGATGGCGTGTGAAAAAAATGCAAAACGCCGGATCTTGCAGATGTACACAAACAACTGTGGGAGCGGGCTTGCCCGCGATGGCGGTGTGACAGTCACTGAACAGTTGACTGAACGCCCTCAATCGCGGGCAAGCCCGCTCCCACAGTTTGATCGCAGTGTGCCGGCTACTTAGCGCACAACGCTTTCGAAGCGATTCACACCCGCCAGCTCCAACACCACTTCATCCCCCACATTCAACGGGCCAACGCCCGCCGGGGTGCCGGTCAGGATCACGTCGCCCGCTTGCAGGGAGAAGCAACCTGCCATGTACTGAATCATCGGCACAATCGGGTTGAGCATCTGAGCGCTGTTGCCGTCCTGGCGCACTTCGCCGTTGATGCTCAGGCGAATGCCGATATCGGCCATGTCCGCAAAGGTACTGCTGACCACGAAGGGCGCAATCACCGCCGCGCCATCGAACGACTTGGCGATTTCCCACGGCAGGCCCTTGGCTTTGAGCTCGGCCTGTTTGTCGCGCAGGGTCAGGTCCAGGGCCGGGGCGAAGCCGGAGATGGCGTCCAGCACTTCTTCCCGGCTCGGCTTGGCGGACAAAGGCTTGCCGATCAACACGGCGATTTCCGCTTCGTAGTGCACCGAACCACGTTCGGTCGGTATGGCAAAACCGCCTTCCAACGGCACCACGCAGCTGCCCGGCTTGATGAACAGCAGCGGCTCGGTGGGCACCGGGTTGTCCAGTTCCTTGGCGTGTTCGGCGTAGTTACGCCCGATGCACACCACTTTACCCACCGGGAAGTGGATGTTGGTGCCGTCGACATACTTGTGCTGGTAGCTCATGGAACGACTCCTTCAGGTGCGATTAAACAGCGAAGATCTTGCCGGGGTTCATGATCCCGTTAGGGTCAAACACCGCTTTAACGGCCTTCATGTATTCGATTTCAACCGGTGAACGGCTGTAGGTCAGGTAATCGCGCTTGGTCATGCCCACCCCGTGCTCGGCGGAGATCGAGCCGTTGTACTTGGCGACGGTCTCGAACACCCACTTATTCACGGTGGCGCACTTGGCGAAGAACTCATCCTTGCTCAGGTTTTCCGGCTTGAGGATGTTCAGGTGCAGGTTGCCGTCACCGATATGGCCAAACCAGACGATTTCGAAGTCCGGGTAGTGTTCACCGACGATCGCGTCAATTTCGCTCAGGAACGCCGGCACTTTCGAGACAGTCACCGAGATGTCGTTCTTGTACGGCGTCCAGTGGGAAATGGTTTCGGAGATGTACTCGCGCAGTTTCCACAGGTTGTGCAGCTGGGTTTCGCTCTGGCTCATCACGCCATCCAGCACCCAGCCTTGCTCCACGCAATGCTCGAAGGTTTCCAGGGCGTGGTTGGCGACTTCTTCGGTGGTGGCTTCGAATTCCAGCAGAGCGTAGAACGGGCACTCGGTTTCGAACGGCGCCGGCACATCGCCACGGCCAAGGACTTTGGCCAGGGCCTTGTCGGAGAAGAATTCGAAGGCGGTCAGGTCCAGCTTGCTCTGGAAGGCGTGCAGCACTGGCATGATCGAGTCGAAATCAGTCGTGCCGAGCACCATTGCCGTGAGGTTCTTTGGCGCACGGTCCAGGCGCATGGTGGCTTCGACCACAAAGCCCAGGGTGCCCTCGGCACCGATAAACAGCTGGCGCATGTCGTAGCCGGTGGCGTTCTTGATCAGGTCGCGGTTCAGCTCCAGCACATCGCCTTTGCCAGTGACGACCTTCATGCCGGCCACCCAGTTGCGGGTCATACCATAGCGAATTACTTTGATCCCGCCGGCATTGGTGCCGATATTGCCGCCAATCTGGCTGGAACCGGACGAGGCGAAGTCCACCGGGTAATACAGGCCGTTTTCTTCAGCGACGTTCTGCAACTGCTTGGTGACCACACCCGGCTGGCACACGGCGGTGCGGTCGGTGAGGTTCACGTCGAGGATCTGGTTCATATAGTCGAACGACACCACCACTTCGCCATTGGCGGCCACGGCAGCCGCCGACAGCCCGGTGCGCCCACCCGATGGCACCAGCGCCACCTTGTGTTCATTGGCCCAGCGTACGATGGCCTGCACCTGCTCGGTGGTCTTGGGGAACACGATGGCGGTGGGTGCGGGGGCGAAGTGCTTGGTCCAATCCTTGCCGTAAGCCTCCAGGGAGTCGGCGTCGGTCAGCACTTTGCCGGGCTCAACCAGGGTCTTTAGCTCATCAATCAGGGCAGGATGGGTCATCGACAGAACTCTCGAACAATTCATGGTCATCCTGAGAACGCTTCACGTCGCAGGAATAGGTGTTTAGCGGGGTGCGTATGCTAGCATACCGCCCCCGCAGGACAGACCCAAAGGGCGTTTCTGCGGTGACGGCTTTCCTGCCGTCCGGGTCAGCTTGCGCTGCTCGACTCCCTGCCAATTTTCTCCGGGATACAGGTTTACGCAGATGAGCAAGACTTCTCTCGATAAGAGCAAGATCAAGTTCCTTCTTCTGGAAGGCGTCCACCCATCGGCTGTCGACGTTCTGAAAGCCGCCGGGTACACCAGCATTGAGTACATCACCAGTTCTCTGCCGGAAGCCCAGCTCAAGGAAAAGATCGCCGACGCGCACTTTATCGGCATTCGCTCCCGCACTCAGCTGACCGAAGAGATCTTCGACCACGCCAAGAAACTCGTGGCTGTCGGCTGTTTCTGCATCGGCACCAACCAGGTCGACCTCAATGCAGCGCGCGAGCGCGGCATCGCGGTGTTCAACGCACCGTACTCCAACACCCGTTCCGTTGCGGAGCTGGTGCTGGCCGAGGCCATCCTGCTGCTGCGCGGTATCCCTGAGAAGAACGCTTCCTGCCACCGTGGCGGCTGGATCAAGAGCGCAGCCAACTCCTTCGAAATCCGCGGCAAGAAGCTGGGTATCGTTGGCTACGGCTCGATCGGCACGCAACTGTCGGTATTGGCTGAAGGCCTGGGCATGCAGGTGTTCTTCTACGACACCCTGACCAAGCTGCCATTGGGCAACGCCACCCAAGTGGCCAGCCTGACCGAGCTGCTGGGCATGTCCGACATCGTCACCCTGCACGTGCCGGAAACGGCCGAGACTCAGTGGATGATCGGCGAGAAGGAAATCCGCGCAATCAAGAAAGGCGGGATCCTGATCAACGCCGCACGCGGCACCGTGGTCGAGCTGGATGCCCTGGCCGACGCGATCAAGGACAAGCACCTGATCGGCGCTGCCATCGACGTGTTCCCGGTGGAGCCGCGCTCCAACGATGACATCTTCGAAAGCCCGCTACGTGGCCTGGACAACGTGATCCTGACCCCGCACATCGGTGGTTCCACCGCTGAAGCCCAAGCCAACATCGGCCTGGAAGTCTCGGAAAAGCTGGTCAAGTACAGCGACAACGGTACTTCGGTATCGTCGGTCAACTTCCCGGAAGTAGCCCTGCCGGCTCACCCGGGCAAGCACCGCCTGCTGCACATCCACCAGAACATCCCTGGCGTGATGATGGAGATCAACAAGGTCTTCGCGGAAAACGGCATCAACATCTCCGGTCAGTTCCTGCAGACCAACGAGAAGGTCGGCTACGTGGTGATCGACGTCGACGCCGAGTACTCGGACCTGGCGCAAGAGAAGCTGCAGCACATCAACGGCACTATTCGTAGCCGCGTGTTGTTCTAGTAGGAGCGAGCTTGCTCGCGAAGAACGTCAACGATGACGCGTTTAGCCTGATTAAACGCGGCGCCCTCAGGTTCTTCGCGAGCAAGCTCGCTCCTACCAATAAAAAACGGGAGCCCCGCAAAGGGCTCCCGTTTTTTATTTGACGTTAACAGTGATCACTTTCGATGCAACAGTGGGTTCGAACTGGCGATGCACGTTGTCGCCGGCCACCAGTTGCAGGGTGTGCTTGCCTGGCGTCAGGGTCAGCTCGGTTTCGGTTTGCGCCTTGCCGAAGTGAATTGAGGTGGCGGTGGCTGGGATCGCCTCGTTGGCGTTGAGCGCCCCCACTTCCTGGTCTACCAGCAGGTGGTGGTGACCGGCGTTAGGCACTTGCTTGTCGATCGGCTCCAGGTCCAGCTTCTTGACGCCGAATTTGACGGTGAAGGTTTTATCAACGGTGGCGCCATCTTTCGGCGAGACGATAAACACTTCCGCGCCTTCAGGTGCAGGTGTACGCGGAAGGTCTGCGGCGCTGGCCAACATCGAGGTACCCAGCAAAAGGCTGGCAATCGTTGCACGGGACAAAAGGGCTTTCATTCGCTTCTCCAGTTTTTCTGTGAAATCTGTAGGGTTATGACAACTTCGCGATAAATTGCGGTCCAAGGCACCCGACACCATAGCAAAACGATGCTCAACGGCGCCTCGCCTGTACGAATTCTTTAGGAGTGACCATGCGCTTTTCGCCTGGCCTGTTGCTGCTGCTTGCTCTTCTGAGCCCCTTGGCTCATGCCGAACTGATTGACGACGTCAACGATCGCGGTGAACTGCGCATCGCCCTGGAAGCCAACACCCCGCCGTACAATTTCAAAGAGGGCGACAAACTCGCAGGCTTTGAAGTGGAGCTGGGTGAACTGCTGGCCAAGGAAATGGAGGTGCGCTCCTCGTTTATCACCACCGATAACGCTGACCTGCTTTCCGGCGTGGAAACCGGCAAGTACGACGTGGCCATTAACCATATCGCTATGACTGCCGAGCTTGAGGATCGTTTCGATTTCAGTGAGGCTTATCACCAGAAGCCGCAATTGGCGATCCCGTTCCAGAAGGGCAACCCGGCGTTCAAAAGCAGTTTGAATGGGGCGTTGAAGCGGGTGACGGACGATGGCCGGTTGAAGGCGCTGACAAAGAAGTGGTTTGAGGTGCAGTAAATGTGGGAGCTGGCTTGCCTGCTCCCACATTTGATTTATGCAAGTTTCTAAAGCCGGGTGAGGGCCACCGCCGCCTCTGGCAACTGCAGCTCACTGAACACCTGCACACCATGGCGCTTGAGCAGCGCCGCCGTGACGCCTTCGCCACTGACCTTCACCCCACTGAAGGTGCCGTCATAGGTCAACAGGTTGCCGCAGGATGGGCTGTTGGCCTTGAGAATGGCGATGCGGATGTGATGGCGTTGCACCAGCGCCAAGGCCTGGCGGGCACCGTCGAGAAAGGCGCTGGTGAAGTCTTCGCCCTCGGCCGTCAGCACCTGGGCGCGGCCTTCCCACACGTCGATGCCCTGCCCGCCTGGGATTTCGGCCGATGACCGCGGTGTGGGCAAGCCGCCCGCCACTTCCGGGCAGATGGCAACCACGCGACCTTCAGCTTGCCACGCTGCCAGTTGGTCGAACGGGCCGCTGGCCCCGCCGTCATAGCGCACCTTGTGCCCGAGCAGGCAGCGGCTGACCAGAATCTTTTCCATGCTCAAAACGGTTCATTACCCCGCCGGCGAAACCAGCCCGTCAGGGACAGGCGTTCACGCGTAGCGGGCAGGACTTCGTGGGGCACCTCGCCCGAGAGGAATACCACCAGGCAACCCCCGGTGGGCACCACGTCATACTCGACGCCGCCCTTGAGGTACATGCGCAGTTGGCCGCCATGTTCGGGCAGCCAGGCGTCGTTCAAGTAAATCACCGCCGAGACCATGCGCCGGTCGTCGTCGCGAAAACGGTCTACATGCTTGAGGTAAAACGCCCCCGGCGGGTACATCGCAAAGTGGCTTTCGAAATCTTCCAGGCCCAGGAACAGGCTGCGATTCATCGCCAGGCGCAGGCCGTCCATCACGCCCATATAGGTGTCGCAGATAGGCGCGTCACCCTCCTCCAGCCACTGGATATGGTCACCGCGAATGCCTTCGCGAATCTCCTGGGCCGGCCCACGCCCTACCGCTGCGGGCGCCAATTCACCCTGCGCCGCACGTTTACGGCACTCAGCCGCCAGCTCCAGGGTCAGAGCCTGGGGCAGGAAGCCATTTTGCTGCGACCAGCCTTTTTCGGCCAGGTCGTCGACGATGCGTTGCAGCAGCGGGTGATCGAGGGGTATTTGCATGGCGCGCATAGTATCCATACGCCTGAAAATCCGACAGCGCCGTTGAGCGTCCGAATACACTTTAGTCAGGTGACTGATAGGACTTCTCGACAAATCCTACGCCCGACACGGACAATAGTGGCCGACTGACAGGAGTCCTTATGCGTCGTTTGTTTTTTTCTGTGTTGATGTTCTGCGTTTTGCCCGCCTGGGCAGACGGCCATGACCAGTTGTATAAGGTCGCCGGCTGGGCCGAACAACGTGCGCACTTCAATGACGCCCTCAGTGCCGCCCAGCAGCGCTACCGCAATAGCCTGCCGCCAGTGGTGTACCAGGCGCTGGTGGACAACAGCAATAAACGCTTTGCCGCCCAGGCCATGGACCAGCGTGCCGAGGCGCAACTGCGCAAGCACTTGCCCGACCCGAAACCTGCCCTGGCGTTTTTCCAATCGCCCCTGGGCCGCAAGATTGTCGCCGCCGAGTTGCTGGCCACGCGCCGCGACCAATTGGCGAAAAACGCCCAGGGCCTGCCCAAACTCGAAGCCGATGCCACCCGCAGCCTGATCATCGGCCACCTGGCCCAGGCCCTGCCCGCCCGCGAGGCCGGTGCCGAGGTCAGCCTGGCGATTGCGGGCGTGGCGGCCGACAGCTTGAGCCAGATGATCCCCGGCTTGCTAGGCGGTGGCCAGGCACAAGGCATGTTGAATGGCCAGCGCGAGCGGCTGATGCAGCAGATCGACAAGGATTTGAACAATACCTT